>NZ_JBHXPF010000014.1:129357-132330 GCF_042718715.1 Streptomyces sp. NPDC058576
CCGCGGTGGTGCGCGCCCCCCACCCGGTGGGCGCGCCCCCCCTGCTGGGTGGCGGGTTCGGCGCCCCCCTCCTCCTGGTGGGCGGCGCGGGCGCCCCCCGGCCGGGGCCCCGCCCCCGCGTCCGGATCGAGAGCGAGAGCGGTGTAGACCTCGGCGATGCGGGACAGGGCGAGCACGGCCGCGTAACCGTCCAGCGCCAGATGGTGAACCTGCTGGTGGAAGAGGTGGTGCGAGGCGGAGAGACGGTAGAGGGTGATGCGGACCAGAGGCCCCGCGGAGAGATCCGCGGGCTCCGCCAGGCACCGCTTCATCCGCCGCAGGGCTTCGGCGTGCGGGTCCTCCGTATGGGAGAGGTCCACCAGCGGAACGGGGACGGCCCCGCCTTCCCGGACGCTCCGCACACGCTGGAACGGGACTCCGTCGTGTTCGCCGAAGGTGCTGCGCAGCGCCTCCATCTCGTCCGCCGTGTGGCTGACGGCGCGGCGCAGCAGGTCCGGTTCTATTCGGCCCCGGATGTCCGCGTACTCCGCGATGTTGTACGAAGGATCCGCGGGATCGAGCCGCTGGGCGAACCAGACTCCTCGCTGAGCGGCGGTCAGGCGCAGGGTGCCCGGCGGGAGTCCGGTGTGCGGTGCGTCGGTCACGCGATTTCACCTCGGTGGGGGAGACCTGCGGGGGCGTGGGCCGGGGTCGGCGTGCGCCGCAGGGCTGGACGGGACGGGTGGGGCCGATGACGGGGACCGGTGGGTCCCCGGAGGCGGACGGCGCGCCTCAGGCACACGGCGTGGGAGTGGCCGTGCGCCTCAGGGACACGGCGCGGGAGCGGCTGAAGGGGCTGACGGGGGAAGGTCCAGCACGGGCGGAACGCTGGAGAATCGCGATTGCGAAGCATCCGACTCTGTGGCCCGTTGCACGCTGAGAGCCTCCAATGTCTCGCCGTTGCCCCAACGAGGCCTTCACACAGGTCCTTCGGAGTCACTCCCGCCCCGGATTGCCCCATGTGACGCACGACACGTGGCCGTGGCCGCCTTTTGCACTTCGCTGGCGCGTATCAGCCAATTGCCTGGCGGGTTTACGCCGGAGACCCATCCGGAGAGAGCTTCGCGCCGAAGGGGTTACGTCCGGACGTCCGTTCGGACGCCTGCGGCCCAGGCCGCGAAGAGATCTGGAGAAGCCATGAAGCTCCCTGTTCCCGCCCGGCGGTGGCGGCTCGTCGGAACCGTCGTCGGCGCCGTGCTGTTGGCGGCCGCCCCCGCGACATCCGCCGTCGCCGCCACGCCCGAGGCGGCTCCCCGGCAGACCCACTCCGCCGGCGAGGCCGCCGGCTCCGCCGCCGGGCCGTTCGCCTCCTACCGGGGGATACAGGGCGGCAATCTCTGCCTGCTGGCCCGGTGCACGGTCGGTGAATCCGGACCGGGCGGCCACACGGGTCCCAGCAACACCCAGGGGTTCAACCTCTGCCTGCTCGCGCTGTGCACCGTGCGCCCCTGAACACCTGGCGACGCGGCTGATTCCGCCCCTCCTCCGCGCGGCTGCGGGGGAGGGGCGGAGTCGTCCTCCACGCCCTTTCGGGGCCCCGCGGTACGCGGCTGCGGGCGGGCATCGCCCGTGTCGCGGCCGTGCGGAGTGTCGTGCCGTCGCAGGTGTTCGCCCGCTGTCGGTGCTGTCGTGGGCACACGGAAGGGGCCCCAGTGGGTTGTTCCGGCTCGGGGGCCATCCGTGATAAGGGCGCAATGCGCGACGGCGGTGGCCAGGCGCGTCACCGTGCTCCCGACGTGGGTCGGGGCAAGGGTCAGGCCTTGGGCATCAGGACGGTGTCCACGATGTAGACGGTGGCGTTGGCGGTGGGCACGTTGCCGCAGACGACCTTGGAGGTGTCGTTGACCGTGTAGTTCTCGCCGGAGCCCTTGGTGGCGAGGGTCGACTTCTGGAGGGTGTCGTACGTTCCGCTCTCCAGCTGCTGCGGGGCGAGCTTCTCGCCGACGACGTGGTAGGTGAGGATGCTGGTGAGCATCTCCTTGTCGGCCAGGACCTTGTCGAGGTCGGCCTTCGGGATCTTGGCGAAGGCGTCGTTGGTCGGCGCGAACACGGTGATGTTCTGCGCGTTGTTGAGGGTGTCGACCAGACCGGCCTTCTTCACGGCGGTGACCAGCGTGGAGAGTTCGGGGTTGTTGGACGCGGCGGTGGCGACCGGGTCCTGCGCCATGCCGTCGAAGGAGCCCGCGCCGTCCTTCGGGACGGACGCGCAGCCGGGACCGAACGGACCGTCCATGGGGGCGCTGTCGTCGGCTGCCGGGCTCGACTTCTCCTCGGCGGGGGCGGAGCTGCTCGCCTTGTCGGAGGCCGAGTCGGAGGAGCTGTCGTCCCCGCCGCACGCGGTCAGCGTGAGGGGCAGGACGGCGGCGGCGGTGACGGCGATGGCGGCGCGGCGGAAGCGGAAGGCATTCACGGAAGTTCTCCTGCGTGTTCGGTCGGTTGCCCTGTGTGTTCGTTCAGGGGTGTGCTCGGGTAGGGCCCCGCAACAGCGGGGGGTGCTGACGTCAGGTGAGGTGGCAGGACGCAGCGACGACGATCGGCGCGGTCGTCCACGGAGCGTGCCGGAGGCGATGCTCGCTCCACGTCGGATCAGGGGGCGCTGTGTTGATCGTCATGCCTGCTATTCGGGGCCGCTGCGCCATCGGATTGGTCCGAGGCGAAGAAAGTTGGAACCGGTTCGCTCGACGGCCCTGTCGGCAGCCGCTTGGCCCGTCCGGGTGACACCGCGCAGGTCGGCCAATCCGGCGCCCCAGCGGTGGCGAATGCCCCATGTGGGCGGTTGTTCGGAGGAAGCGCCGCACACGCCGCGGCATCCATCGGGGATGGAAACCGCACCGTTCACCGCGGTGGAAGGCCCGTGGTGAACGGCTGTCGCGGGGCATCGGTCTCCTGTATGCCCCGCGACAGGCCTTCTCCGAGCCCGTCGACGGCGTACGG
>NZ_JBHXPF010000015.1:0-86652 GCF_042718715.1 Streptomyces sp. NPDC058576
GGTCCGGACCGCCGGACGCCCGATTCCCGGCCGAAATTGGCAGGACCGATGTCAGTGGTGAAACGTAGGGTCGGCCCTGATGCCCGAAAAGCCTGCAGAGCCCACGGACCGGTCCGCCGTGCGCTCACTCCTGCGCCTGTGGCCCTATGTCCGACCCGTGCGGGTGCGCCTGTTCACCGCCGCCTTCGTGGCGATCGTGGCGTCCTGTCTGGGGCTGGTGATCCCGCTGGTCCTGAAGTGGATGGTGGACGGCCCGGTCGCCGACCGCGATCCGGGCGGGGTGTGGCTGGGGGCGCTGTATCTGCTGCTGCTCGGCATCGCGGAGGCGCTGCTGTTCGGCTTCCGCCGCTGGCTGGTGGCGCGGCCCCTGGCCGGGGTCGAGGCGTCGATGCGGGCGGATCTGTACCGCCATCTGCAGCGGCTGCCGGTCGCCTTCCACGACCGCTGGGCCTCGGGTCAGCTGCTGTCGCGCGGGACGACGGACCTGATGCTGCTGCGGATGTTCCTGGCGTTCCCGCTGACCTTCCTGATCGTCAACACGGCGACGATCCTCGTCGGGTTCGTCCTCCTGTTCGCCCAGGACTGGGCTCTCGGCCTGGTGCTGCTGGCGCCCGCGGTGCCGCTGATGATCCTGTGCTCCCTGTTCGAGACGAAGTACTCGGTGGTCGCGCGCCGGGCCCAGGACCAGGTCGGCGACCTCACCACGGTCGTCGAGGAGAGCGTGCTGGGCATCCGCATCGTCAAGGGCTTCGGCCGGCACCGCAGCCAGGCGCAGGCGTTCCGCGCGCTGTCGCGCCGGTTGCGCACGACGGAGCTGGGCAAGGCCCGGCTGCTCGCCGGGATCTGGGCGCTGATCACCGCCATCCCGGAGCTGGCGATCGGCGCGGCGCTGGTGCTGGGCACGATCCAGGTGGCCGACGGCACGCTGTCGGCGGGCACGCTGGTGGCGTTCCTGTCCACGGCGCTCGCGCTGCGCTGGCCGGTGGAGTCGATCGGCTTCCTGCTGGCGATGAGCCAGGAGTCGGCGACCGCCACCGACCGGTTCTTCGAGGTGATGGACGTGGCGGAGGAGCCCGGGGCCGTCGCCGTACGGGAGAGCGCGCGGGCCACCGCACCCGGCATGGTCTTCGAAGGCGTCGAGTTCCGCTACCCGGACGCGGATTCCGACGCGCCGCCGGTCCTGGCCGGGATCGATCTGCACATCCGGCCCGGGGAGACGCTGGCCCTCGTCGGGGGTACGGGGTCGGGCAAGACGACGCTCACCGCGCTGGTGCCCCGGCTGCACGAGGTGACCGGCGGGCGGATCACGCTGGACGGCGAGGACATCGCCACGATGGAGCGCTCGCGGCTGCGGGAGCTGGTGTCGGTGGCGTTCGAGGAGCCGACGCTGTTCTCCGCCACGGTCGGCGAGAACGTGACGATGGGCGCGGCGGACGCGGACGAGCAGCAGGTGCGCCGGGCGCTGTCGGTGGCCCAGGCCGACTTCGTGCACGGGCTGCCGCGGGGGCTGGACACCGAGGTCGGCGAGCAGGGCCTGAGCCTGTCCGGCGGCCAGCGCCAGCGCCTGGCACTGGCCCGCGCGGTGGTCGGGGAGCCGCGCTTCCTGGTGCTGGACGACCCGCTCTCCGCGCTGGACGTGCACACGGAGACGCTGGTGGAGGCCGCGCTGCGGCGGGTCCTGGAGCGGACGACGGCGGTGGTCGTGGCGCACCGCCCCTCGACCGTGATGCTGGCGGACCGGGTGGCGCTGCTGTCCGGGGGCCGGATCGCCGCGGTCGGCACCCATCAGGAGCTGCTGCGGGACAACGCGGAGTACGCCTGGCTGATGTCGGGCGCCGGGGACGGTCCCGTACCCGGTCGAAGGCCCCCCGCGGAACCGGTCAGCGCCCCCGTCCAGCAGGTTCCCGCCGAGGAGGGCAGTGCCCGATGACCACGACCACCGACGACTCCTCGCTTCCCGCGGCCGAGGACGACGGCCTGCGGAAGAAGGGCCCGGCCGCTGTCGAACCACGGCTCTCCGACGACCCGTTCGACCAGGACGACCTGCCCGCGCCGCCCGGGGCGACCCTGGCGCTGCTGTTCTCGCTGCTGGCCCCGATGCGCGGCCGGGTCGCGGTGGCGGCGCTGATCCTGGTGGTCCAGCAGGTCGCGATGCAGGCGGGCCCGCTGCTCGTGGCGTACGCGATCGACAGCGGGGTTCCGGCGTTCCGGGACCACGACTACGGCCCGCTGATGGCGGTCGCGGTCGGCTACGCGGTGTGTTCCGTCGGCGCGGGCATCCTTCAGTACGGCTTCATCCGGGCCGCCGCGCGGATCAATCAGGACGTGCTGCTGGAGCTGCGCGGCCGGATCTTCCGGCACGCTCAGGCGCTCAGCGTCGACTTCCACGAGCGCTACACCTCGGGCCGGCTGATCTCGCGCTCCACGACGGACGTGGAGTCGCTGCGGGAGCTGCTGAGCGAGGGACTCCAGGAACTGATCGGCGTGGTCCTCTCGTTCGTGTCGATCGCCCTGGTGCTGCTCTGGCTGGACCTGGGGATCGGCGCGATCGCCACGCTCTCCTTCGTACCGCTGTATCTGATGGTGCGGATGTACCGGCGGCGGGCCTCCGTGGCGTTCATGGCGCGGTCCACGGCGATCGCGTCGGTGATCGTGAAGTTCGCGGAGACGATGAACGGCATCCGCCCGGTCCAGGCGTTCCGCCGGGAGCGGAGCAACGACGCCGCGTTCACCACGCTGAACACCCGCCACGAGCGGGCGAACGGCGACGCGATCCTGGAGATGGCCCGCTATGTCGTCGGCTCCCGGCTGATCGCCAACACGGCGGTGGCCGGCATGGTGCTGTGGGGCGCCTACCGGGTGGCGGACGGAACGCTGGCCCTGGGGGTGCTGGCGGCGGCGGTGCTGTATCTGCGCCGGCTGTACGACCCGATCGACCGGCTGGGGATGTTCCTCAACTCCTACGAGTCGGCGGCCGCTTCCCTGACGAAGATCGCCGGCCTGCTGGCCCAGACGCCGAACGTCCCCGAGACCGACCACCCCACCGAACTGCCGCCGCGCTCGGGCGACCTCCCCGGCCGGGAGGTCGTGTTCGACGGGGTGCGGTTCGCCTACCGTACGGGCGGCGAGGTGCTGCCCGCCTTCGACCTGCGCATCCCGGCGGGCCGGACGGTGGCGGTCGTCGGCTCGACGGGCGCGGGCAAGTCGACGCTGGCGAAACTGCTGGCCCGGTTCTACGACCCGACCGAGGGGCGGGTCCTGCTGGACGGCACGGACCTGCGCGACCTGACCACCGCCGAGCTGCGCCGGGGCGTGGTGATGGTGACGCAGGAGGCGTTCCTGTTCTCGGGGACGGTAGCGGAGAACATCGCGATCGGCCGCCCGGACGCCACCCGCGAGGAGATCGAGCACGCCGCGAAGGCGATCGGCGCGCACGACTTCATCGCGGCCCTGCCGGACGGCTACGACACCGACGTACGCAAGCGGGGCGGCCGGATCTCGGCGGGCCAGCGGCAGTTGGTGGCCTTCGCCCGCGCCCTGCTGGCGAATCCGGCGGTGCTGATCCTGGACGAGGCGACCAGCTCCCTGGACATCCCCGGCGAGCGCGCGGTGCAGCGGGCCATGGACACGGTGCTGCACGGCCGTACGGCGGTGGTGATCGCCCACCGCCTCTCCACGGTGGAGATCGCGGACCGGGTGCTGGTGATGGAGAACGGCCGGATCGTGGAGGACGGGGCGCCCGCCGAACTGATCGGAGGGACGGGGCGGTTCGCGGGGCTGCACCGGACGTGGAAGGACAGTCTGAGCTGAGGGGCGGCGGTCCAGGATCCGTCATCGCCTCCCTGGCCACCGCCCCGCACCGACCAGACCGCACGTGCCCGCACCGAAACGCTATGCTCCGATGGGTTACTTTGGGTGACGGGGGCGTTCGGGGATGGACTTTCGCGTTCTGGGCACGCTCGAGGTCCGGACGGGCCAGGAACGGTTACCGGTACCGGGAGCGCGCCGGCAGCGGATTCTGGCCGCGCTGCTGCTGACGCCGAACTCCGTGGTGCCGCTGTCCAGGCTCGCGGACATGACCTGGGATGACGAGCCGCCCGTGACGGCTGTGAAGCAGTTGCAGAACTCGGTCTCAGCGTTGCGCGAACGGCTGGGCGACACCGCCCAGCGGCTCATCCGTACCGAGAGCACCGGCTACCTGATCCGCGTCGGCGAACAGGACCTCGACTCGCTCCGGTTCGCCGCCGGGGTCGCCGAGAGCCGTCGCTCCGCGGCGGAGGGAAGGCTGGAGCGGGGCGTCCGGGAGATCCGAACGGCACTGGGCCTCTGGCGCGGCACCGCGCTGGAGGGTCTGGGCACCGCGGCACTGGCCAGATCCGCCGCACGGCTGGACGAGCAGCGGCTCGGCGCGCTGGAACTGTCTGTCACCTGGCGGATGGAGCTCGGCGAGCACCACGAGGTCGCCGACGACCTGGCAGGTCCTGGGCACGACCATCCCCTGCGCGAGACCCTGCACATGCGGTGGATGGAGGCGCTGGTCCACTGCGGCCGGCGCGCGGACGCGCTGCAGGTCTTCCATCGCCTCAGAACCCGCCTCGCCGAGGAGCTGGGCGTCGACCCCGGGCCGGACGTGCGGCGCCTGCATGAGCAGATCCTGCGCGGTGAAAGGCCCAGGGCCCGCCCGGACCGTGGTACCCGGGGTGTCCATCGCGTGCCGGTGACGAGGCAGCCGTGGTCCCTCGCCCCGCCCGTGCCCAGGCAACTTCCGCAGACCGTCCGCGACTTCATCGGCCGGACTGATCACCTGGCCGCGCTCGACGCCCTGCTGCCGCCGGCCGGCGGCCGGGCCGTGGTGATCTCCGCACTCGACGGCTCGGGCGGAGTGGGCAAGACGACGCTCGCGGTGCACTGGGCTCACCGCGTCCAGGGCCGGTTCCCGGACGGCACGCTCCACACCAACCTCCGCGGCTACGGTCCCGGCAGGCCCGCGCATCCGGACGAGGTTCTCGACGACTTCCTGGTCGCGCTCGGCGTGCACCCGGCGGCGGTACCCGCGGGCACCGGCGCCCGCTCGGGCCTCTTCCGCACCCTCGCGGCGGGGCGCCGCATACTGATCGTGCTGGACAACGCCCACAGCGCCGAGCAGGTCCGCCCGCTGCTGCCCGGAGCACCCGGCTGCATGGTGGTGGTGACCAGCCGCGACAGCCTGACCGGCCTGGTGGTCACGGAGGCCGCACACCGTCTCACCCTCGACGTGCTCTCCCCGTCCGAGGCGCTGGCCCTCGTCGTCGGCATCATCGGCCCTCACCGGGCCCGAGCGGAACCGGCCGCGGTGGAATCCCTCATCCAGCTGTGTGCGCGCCTGCCTCTTGCGCTGCGGATCGCCGCGGGGCGCGCCGCGGCGTACGAACAGGTCTCCGTCGCCGACATCGTCGCCGAGCTCGCCGAGGAAGACTCCAGACTCGACGCACTGAGCTGGGGCCAGGATCCCTACGCGGCGGTCCGCAACGTACTCGCCTGGTCCTACGAGCAACTGACCATCGGGCAAGCGGACCTGTTCCGGCGTCTGGGCCTGCACCCGGGCCCGGACATCTCGACACCCGCGGCCGCGGCCCTGGCGCACCGGCCACCGGGCGAGACACGGCAACTGCTCAACGCCCTGGCGGACGCACACCTCATCGAACCCGCCGCACACGACCGGTACCGCTTTCATGACCTCCTGCGGGCCTACGCGGAGGAGTTGGCCGGTGAACACGACGCCGAGGACCAGCGCCGCCATGCACTCGACGCCCTGCTCACCTGGTACAGCCACACCGCTCACACCGCCGACCGCCGGCTCTACCCGACCTGCACACGCGTGGTGACCACCGTCGCAGCACCCGACCATCCCCTCCCTGTGGCCGACCGCGACGCTGCCTGGGCCTGGTTCACCGCCGAACGAGCCAACTTGATCGCCGCCCTGCACCACGCCGTGGACCGCACGATGGATGACCACGCCCTGGACCTCGTCGACGCTCTTGGCTTCCTCGTGCTCATGGGCGGCTGGGAGGAACGCGTCGACAGCGCCGCCGCGGGTCTGCGCGCGGCGCGGCGCTCCGGCCGGACCGAGCACGAGGCCAACGCCCTGCTCGCCAGAGGAGAGGCGCTGGCCCACCTGCAGCACCCCGACGCGCAGGCGGACCTCGCTGACGCGTGCCGACTCGCCCAGGACTCCGGCAACGTCCATATCCAGATCGCCGCCCGCGTCGAACTCGGCCAGCTGCTGCGCCGGCAGACCCGTTTCGTCGAAGCGCAGCACCATCTGGACGAAGCCCGCCTGCTCAGCAGAGGATTCGACACCGGCCGGTGGGAAGCGGTGGCGGAAGGCCACCTCGCCGCACTCCATGGCGATCTCGGCAACCACCACCAGGCCATCGACTGCGGCACGCGCAGCGCGACGCTGCGCCGCCGGCTCGGCGACACGGACGGCGAAGCCTGCGCCCTCGCCGCCATCGCCGTGGGCTGGCAGGGCATCGGCGACCACGACACGGCGATCGTCCACTGCCGACGCGCCATCGCACTCGGCCGCGCGTCGCTGGGCAGCCAGGAGGAAACCCTCGCCGGGCCTCTCACCGTCCTCGCCACCTCGCTGCACGCCCTCGGACGCGTGAACGAGGCAGTCGACTGCTGGCAGGAGGCCGCCTCCATCTACACCGACCGAGGGCTGGACGCCGACGCCGCCACCCTGCACCACCACATCCGAACCGCGGACCGACCGCCTGCCCTCCCCGGCTCCCGCAGCGTCCGGACCAGGCGACCTCAGGCCGGCCCGGCCGGGTCGTCAGAGCGTGCAGCGGGCGTTGTCGGAGACGCGTAGGTCGATCAGGTAGTCGGCGACGGCTTTGTCCACGCAGGCGCTGGTCCCGGCGGAGGCGATGGTGTGCTGTTCCCCCTGGACGGTGAGCAGGCTGCCGCCGAGGGTCTCGGCCAGGTTGACGCCGGCTCGGTGCGGGGTGCTCGGGTCGCCGGTGATGGAGATGGTCAGCGTGGTGGGAAGCCCCCCGACCCGGTCGGGGGAGGGATAGGCGGTCTTCGGCTCGACCGGCCAGGATTCGCAGGCGTCCCGTGCCCCCGCGGATCCGGTGCCGGGGTCGACGAACGGCGCTGAGCGGTAGGTCTGCTCGCGCATCCCGACCGCCTGTTCGGGCGTCATCCGCACCTCGTCCATGCAGGTGATGGCGTAGTTGGCCTCACTGAAGTTGCCTCCGCCGCCTTCCGTGCCCTCTCCGCTGAACGCCTGGGAGATCGCCAGGAGCTGCCGGGGGTCGCCCTTCTTGACGTCGGCGATGCCCTGGGTGATCTTCGGCCAGACGGCCTTGTAGTACAGGCCCGCGATCACGGAGTCGATGAGGTTGTTGTAGGTGAACTTCAGCCCTTGGCCGTAGGCCAGCGGCTGGTCGAGCAGCGGGCGGGCGATCCTGTTGAACGTCTCGGTGGCCCGCTCGGGGTCGGTGCCCAGGGGGCACTTCGCGTCGTCGGAGCACGCGGTGGCCATCTCGTCGAAGGAGCGCTGGAAGCCGGCGTACTGCGACAGTCGTCGCTCGCCGCCCAGGTGCGGGTCCACCGCACCGTCCAGGACCATGGCGCGTACGTGTTGCGGGTACTTCTCGGCGTACAGCGCTCCGATGCGGGTGCCGTAGCTCTGGCCGAGGAAGTTCAGCTTCCCGCCGCCCAGGGCGGAGCGCAGGACGTCCAGGTCGCGGACCGTGTCACGGGTGCTCACGGTGCCCAGCGTCTTCTCGCCACCGGAGCCCTCGGCGCACCGGTCGGCCAGTCGCTCGGTGTCCTTCTCCGAGAACGTGCCGGCGGTGAGCACGAATTCGGTTCGCACGTCCCCGGCGAGGCGGTCCTTGTCGTCGAAGCAGTGGATGGACGGCTCCGTGGCTCCTACGCCCCGCGGGTCGAACCCGATGAGGTCGAAGCTCTCGGTCACCGGGCTCTTGGCCAGGGCGACGCCGGTCTGCGCCGCGAAGTTCTGCCCCGTCCCCCCGGGACCGCCCGAGTTGAGCACCAGAGGGCCCCTGGACGCGCCCGGGCGGGCACGCGCAACACCGCGAGCTGCGCCGTCTCCCCCCGGGGGGCGTCGTAGTCCAACGGCACCTTCAGGCGGGCGCAGCGGGAAGGCCGAACTCCGACTGCGCCGCCGGCGGGTCAGGAGGGGGAGCCGGACGTGGCGCACTGCTGGGCGAGCACCGCAGCCATCGCGGGCAGCAGAACGGCTACGGGGTCGTGGGTCAGCTCCGTCATGCGCAGGCGCCCGCCGACGGTGACGACCCCCAGTACGTGCTCTCCGCGCAACTGGGTGGTCTGTGCCGGTCCCCACACGGCTACGGGACCGGAGCGGCCGTTCGCCGACGTCTCCACCGCCCCGAGGTTGGTGATCTGGATGTCGGCCGCCGTGACCGCGGTCATCATCGCCTCGGCCTCCTCGGGGGTGGCCGGCGGTTGCTGGGCCAGCGCTTGCGCCCCCGCCTTCAGCACGGACGGTGTTCGCTGCTGCTCCAGGGCCCGGTGGTGTCGCCGGGCGCGTTCCCAGAAGTCTCCCGCTGCCGCCTTCTCGCTCACGGTGCGGGCACCCGCGAATCGGTTGGCGACGCCGTCGGGCAGGCCGGCGGCGCGCCGGAGGTCGACCGGGCTCAGCACCCTGACCCGGTCGCGGCCTTCGCGATGAAAGACCGTGCAGGCGGCGGCGCACAGCGCGGCGTGCACCGACACGTTCTCGTCGCGGCACCGGTCCACGAGACGGGCGGTCAGTCCGTCCGGCAAGGCCAGGGCGGACACATGCGGTGTCCGGGCCGAGAAGGGCGTCAGCTCGCCGGGCGGGCCCGCGTCGTTCTCCTGGGGCGTGTCCCTCTCGGGCTCGGTGGTGTCGAGCGCGCTCAGGAGATCCTCCTGGCAGGGCGGTACGCCGTGCGAGGAGGTCTCCTCGTCGCTGCCGTCGCCACCGTCGAGAGCGGTGACCAGATCCGTCAGCACCCTCACGGCCCCGGTGCCGTCGGTGATCTGGTGGGCGAACGTCACGACGATGACACTGCCGGTCTCCCCGGGAACGCGTACGGCCCTCGCCAACGGACCCGGCTCCGGTGCGACGGGCCGGGTCTGCTCATCGGCGACGATGGCCTGCCAGGGCGTCCCCGCGGCGGCCGACTCGACGGGGATCCGCCCGTCGGTCCAGCGGTAGCGGGCCGTGGGGGCTCGGCGATCGACCGAGACGCGGAGCAGCGGGTGCCGCTCCTGGACCCGCCCCAGCGCTCGCACCAGGGCCGGTTCCGAGATCTCCCGGTCGAACTCCGCGACCAGGGAGAATTGGACGGGGTTGCGATGCATGTAGAGGTCGATGGTCCGTTCGAAAGCCCCGAGCTCGCGCACGACGTCCTCCGCGTGGCTGGTCGGCATTCCGCGCTCCTTCATCCGTTGGTGTTCCGGCGCGGCGACGGCTGGAGCCCGGCGCTGTGCTGGGGTGGCAGCCCGGCCCCCTGCCGCGCAACGGCCTCGGTCGGCTGCTTCCGCGTCACCAGGCACGCGGATGTGCGACGGAAGGCCCAGGCGATGACCAGTGCCGCCACCACGGTCAGCGGGGTACCCATGGCGATCTTGGCGAACGCCAACCAGCCGGTGGAGTCGTGGACGTAGAGCCACTGCTTCACCACGAAGCGGGCGCCGAGGACGAGCGCGGCGGCGAGGGTGGCCACGTCATGCGCGCGCAGCACCTTCCGGTCCTCACGCCAGGCGTACGTGCCGCCGTTCAGGAGGTTCCACACCACGCCGCTCAGGGGCCGACGCATCAGGACGGACCCGAACGTGACGACGAAGCCGGCGAAGGCCACCCAGATGCCCAGGAGGAAGAAGTCCTTGGCGGAGCCGGTCAGCGCCACGATGCCCGCCGCCACCAGCACGCCGGCCAGGCTGCTGGAGGCCGAGAGGAAACGCTCACCCCGCACCATCCGGACGATGGCGAACAGTACGCCGGTGGCGATGGCCGCGATCACGGCCACCTTGGTGGGTTGCAGTGCCAGCGCGATCACGAACACCACGACCGGGACCGTCGAGTAGACGAACCCGGCCGTGCCGCCCATGGACTCCACCAGGGTCGGTCGCGGGGTGGCAGGCGGTGAGGTTCCCGGATGCTGACTGCCGTTGGGGACGGGGGTGCGCTCCGCGTGATGGCGCATCGGCCACTCCTTGTCACGTGCCGGCGAGGTGGAACGCCGGAGGGGGTTGCGGTCATGGGCGGATGACGGGTTCAGGCGCTCCATCCGCCTCCGACCGCCCGGCTGGAGAGGTAGGAGTCGCGCAGCGCCTTCCGCAGTCCGGGAACGAAGCCGTCGTACCGGGCCGCGTGCGCCTTCAGGTCTCCCTTGTGGGCTCGGCGCTCCTGGCCGCTCCACACCGGCGACAACTCCAGCTCCACCGCGAAGACCGCCATCGCCAGCTCGTCCGTGAGAGTCCCGGCCGGGCCGGTGCCGTCGAGCACGGTGGCCCGAACCCGCTCCTGCAGGTCCCGCACCGCGTCCGGGTCGACGACCGTGACCTTGTCCACGGGGATGACCCCGAGCTTCTTCGCTCGGCTCAGGGTGATCTCGCCGGAGCTGAGCAGCTGGTCGCGGACGGGGGTCTCGGCCTTGTGCGCCTTGTCGTGCACGAACGTGAGCCAACCGCGGGGCTTGTCGGCGGGCAGATCGTGCCAGACCGCGCCGGTGAACGGATCTTCCGGCGGGGTGCCGGGCAGTCGCCGGACCTTCCCACCGGACGCGTCGAGCAGCCCGTCGCGGGCGAGCGCGGTCAGCGCGCCGGCGCGGAGCAGTTGGCCCCGCCCCTGAATGTCGTCCAGCGGGAACTTGCTCTTCGGTACGGAATAGCAAAGAAGGTACAGCTTCTGGGCAAGCGTCACGGGCACGGATTCTCCCTGGGGGTGTGCGGTAAAGACGGCAGCCGAAAAGGCGCCATATTCTCGTGGCCGTGACGCGCAAGAGGAAAAGCCCGTCACCGCCTCATTCATCAGTGGAATGAATGTCCCCGCTTCGTTCGGCCGTCATCGGTGATGGCACTTGTACCTCGTGCTCGCGCGGTGAAACTGGTGACGTTACGGCACAGTTGGAGGCACGGTGAGAAACGGGCGAAGAAACCCCGGGAGATCGAAACGCGGTCGGGACGAGCGTTACTTCGGGAGGCCTCGATCAGCCAAGAGCCTGCCCACCCGACGCATCACGTCGACCTGGGCAGGGTTGTAGAGGTCGCCGATGGCCTTTTCCATGGTGCGAGCGGTGAACTGCCGCCCATGCGGGGCGTCCGAGGTGAGGTCGCCGAGGCCGGCATGCCGGACCCGCAACGCGCGGACGTAGGGCACGAGGCGCTCGGCGAGACTCTGGCGAGTCGGCTCGTCCGCGTCGGCAGGCAGGTCGTCCAGCTCGGTGGCCACCGGGTCCGGCTTCTGCTGGAGCAGGTCCGTGTAGCCCTCCAGCGCCCTGGGACCCAGGACCGTGTCGATGACGCTGACGAAGGAGCGGTCGGGCTCCGGCAGTTCGGCAACGTCGTCCACCGGGGCGAAGCGGAGAGGGAGATCGCTCGGGGCGGTCCGGCGCAGCAGGGCGCCGACTTCCGTGCGCGCCTGCCGCAGGCGCTCGATGGTGGCGGCCAGCTCATCGTCCAGAGCTCGCAGCTCGGCGAGGTCGGCACGAGAATCGGCGTCGGAGCGCATGTCGCTTATCTGAGCAAGCGAGAAACCCAGAGCAGAGAGCCGTTTGATCCGTAGCAGGTGGACGAGGTGGCTGACGCTGTACTGCTTGTAGCCGTTGGAGTGGCGCTCCGGCTCGTCGAGCAGCCCGATGTCGTGGTAGTGGCGCACGGCCCGAAGGCTGATGCCGGCCAGCTCCGCGATTTCTCGCGTGCTCCATGCCATGTCGTTCTCTCTTCGGTTGTTCTCACTTCGGAGGGTCGTCATCGGCGTACGCGCCGCGGGGCCATTGAAGACCATGACGCAACGGCACACTGCCGCTGGGGAGCCCTCGGAGCTCATGGCCCGGGGCGGCAGGTACCCGGGCGGTGGACAGCCGCGTGTGTCAGGCCGCTGGGACTCGCGGCCGAGGGGGCTTCACGTGGCGCGACGGGCCTGCCCGCTCCGCGCGGTGGCGGGTGCGATGCCGACGGGATTCGAACCCGCGGACGAGACGGGACAGGTCCGCCCCTGCCTCATCGAGTCGCCGCGGGGAGGACCTTCCCCGCGGCGATCGCCTTGGACCGCTCGGCCACGGCACCGCACCCTGCGGGACCACGTGCTCCCGGTCCGCCGATCGTAGGGGCGCTCCCTCCCGACGGGCGACCGGATTCGCCGCCCTCACCCCGGCAGCAGCCGTACCGCCCCGTCGCGCAGCCGGGTGCGCTCGGTGCTCATGAAGCGGTGCAGGGTCCGGGAGGCGAAGGCGGTCCGCTGGGCGCCGCGGCGGCGTTCGCGGTCGTAGGCGCGCAGGGCTCCGGCGATACCGGCCGGGCCCGGGGGTGCGGCGACGATGGCGCGGGTCAGGGCGTCCGCGTCCAGGATCGCGGTGCAGGCGCCCTGGCCCAGGTTGGGCGTCATGGCGTGGGCCGCGTCGCCGACCAGGGCCACGGGTGCCGCCGGGGAGGCGGGCCCGGCGCCGGAGGAGGCGGGGCGGGCGTCCACCGATACGAAGGTGGGCAGCGCCGGGTACAGGTGGCGCATGTCGTAGCGGATCCAGGTGGCCGGGTCGGTGGCGCCCAGGATGCGCGGGATCGGGTCGTGCCAGTCGGCGAAGAAGCCGCGCAACTCCTCGGCGGTGGTGGCCTCGGGCACGGTGGCGTACCAGTTGGTGCGGCCCGGTTCGACCGGGGTCATGCCGAAGAAGCGGCCGCTCCCCCAGGTCTCCCCGTGCACCGGGCTCTCGAAGTCGGCGATGCCGATCCAGGCGACGGTGCCGACCTCGCGCGGGCCGCTGCGGTCGCCGAGGCGGGCGGTGCGGACGGCGCTGCGGATGCCGTCGGCGCCGATCACCAGGTCCGCTCCGGCGGTGAGGGCGTCCACATCGGCGACCCGCTCGCCGAGCTTGATCGGCACGTCCCCGAAGGCGTCCAGGCCCGCGAGCAGGGCGTCGAGCAAGTACGGGCGGGAGATGAGGAGTTCGGGGCGGCCCGCCTTGCGTTCGATGCGCTCCAGCGGGAGCCGGGCGATCGACGTCCCGTCCGGGGTGCGGATGTGCGCGTCGCGGTACGGCACGGCGTGCTCGCGCAGCGCGTCGCCGACGCCGAGGCGGTCGAGCGCGGACTGTGCGGTGGGGTGGATGCCGAAGGCCGCACCGTACCGCTCCAGTTCGGTGCGGCGCTCCAGCACCGTCACGCTCCAGCCCGCGCGGCGGAGGCCGATCGCGGTCGCCAGACCGCCGATGCCCGCGCCGACCACGGTCGCCGTTCCTGCCATGTCGCGCTCCCGAGCTCGTTCGGACGATGAAAGGGACTACCACACCTGTGGTACCACGGCTGGGGTAGTATCGGCAAGGGCAGACCCAGCGCGGCAGCGGCACGGGAGCGAGGGAGCACAGGTGAATCCGGACCGGCGGGACCGGCTGCGGGACGCGGCCGTCGAGGTGCTGGCCCGGGACGGCGGGCGCGGGCTGACGCACCGGGCCGTGGATCAGGCCGCCGAGGTGCCGCCGGGCACCACCAAGAACTACTTCCCGACCCGCGACGCCGTGCTCCGCGCGGTGGCGGAGCGCTGCCTGGAGCAGTACCTCGCGCTCACCGGACGACTGGCGGCCGGTCCGGGGCCGGCGGACCGCAAGGGCCTGGTGGCGCTCTTCCGCTCGCTCCTGGAGAACGTCGCCGGGCCGGGCCGCCCCCGGCTGCTGGCGGTGCTGGAGCTCCAGGCCGAGGCGACCCGGCGGCCCTGGCTCTCCGGCATCCTCGACCCGATGGCGAGCGGGGACTTCGCGGGCTTCGAGCTGGCCCAGCGCGCCGCCGGACTGCCCGTCACCCCGCAGCGGGCGGCCGTCGTCACCCTCGCCCTGCACGCGGCGATCCCGCATCTGCTGACGAACGGGCCCGGAACACTCGCGGCGGCGGGACTGGAGGACCCGGACCGCTTCGTGCGCGATCTCCTGGACGCGGTGTACCCGACGGACGCGAGCGCCTGAGCACCTCCACCACCGCGCTCACCATCCTGACGGACCGGCACATTCCGCCGTGCGGATCTGGCCAGAACCCGACGCCGTCTCATCTGGCGGTCACCACACCCCTTCCCGCTCGCGACGATGCGGTGACCCTCCCGCACGAAACCTGTGACCACCCTGTGAATACCGGGCTCCCGAACGCCCGGTAACACTGCGGCAATGATCGGCGAAACGTCCGCTTAACGAACATGACCTTTCCGGCAACGAACGAAAACCGGCCAAGTTGTTGACGCGCTCCTGACAGACACGGGCATCTGCTGACACTCTTCACCCCGTTCTGCGCACCGCCTGCACCGTCCGGACGGCCCGTCCAGCGCCGCCGGTACCCCCCTCGCAGAAGGAGTCCGCGTGAGATCCACGCCCAGCCGTCGCGCCACCGCGACCGGCGCTCTGATAGCCGCAGCAGCAATGATCGCCGTCGCCGTTCCGTCCGGCGCCGCGACCGCCACCTCCGCCCCCGCCTCGGCCCCGCTCGGCGGCATCACCGCCGGCACGAAGGCCGACCCGGACGCGCTGCCCGCCAAGCTCTCCCCCGCCCAGCGCGCGGAGCTGCTCAGCGAGGCCAACGCCACCAAGGCGGCCACGGCCAAGGAGCTCGGTCTCGGGTCCACCGAGAAGCTCGTGGTCCGCGATGTCGTCCAGGACCGCGACGGCACGACGCACACCCGCTACGAGCGCACCCTGGACGGGCTCCCCGTCCTCGGCGGCGACCTCGTGGTCAAGGAGTCCGCGGCCGGGAGGACCGAGGGCGTCAGCAAGGCGTCGAAGGCGACCAGCGCGCAGCTGAAGTCCGTCGGCCTCACCGCCGACGTGGCCCCGGCCGCCGCCGAGAAGCAGGCACTCGGCGCGGCCAAGGCCGAGGGGTCGAAGGCCAAGGAGGCGGAGAAGGCCCCGCGCAAGGTGGTCTGGGTGGGCGGCGGCTCCCCGCAGCTCGCGTACGAGACCGTGGTCGGCGGACTCCAGCACGACGGCACCCCGAACGAGCTGCACGTGCTCACCGACGCCACCTCGGGCGAGAAGCTCTACGAGTGGCAGGCCGTCCACAACGGGACCGGCAACACCCAGTACAGCGGCCAGGTGACGCTGGGCACCGCACCCTCGTACACGCTGACCGACACCACGCGCGGCAACCACAAGACCAACAACCTCAACCGGGGCACCTCCGGCACGGGGACCCTCTTCTCCGGCGCGGACGACGTCTGGGGCGACGGCACTCCGGGCAACGCCGAGACGGCCGGCGCCGACGCCCACTACGGCGCCGCGCTCACCTGGGACTACTTCAAGAACGTGCACGGCCGCAGCGGTATCCGCGGTGACGGCGTCGGCGCGTACTCCCGCGTCCACTACGGCAACAACTACGTCAACGCCTTCTGGCAGGACAGCTGCTTCTGCATGACGTACGGGGACGGCGCGGGCAACGCAAAGCCGCTGACCTCCATCGACGTGGCCGCCCACGAGATGACGCACGGCATCACGTCGAACACCGCGGGCCTCGTCTACAGCGGTGAGTCCGGCGGCCTCAACGAGGCGACGTCCGACATCTTCGCCGCCGCCGTCGAGTTCCACGCGAACAACTCCCAGGACCAGGGCGACTACCTGGTCGGCGAGAAGATCGACATCCGCGGCAACGGCACCCCGCTGCGCTACATGGACAAGCCCAGCAAGGACGGCAGTTCCAAGGACTACTGGTACTCGGGCATCGGCGGTGTCGACGTCCACTACTCCTCGGGCCCGGCCAACCACTGGTACTACCTGCTCTCCGAGGGCAGCGGCACCAAGACGATCAACGGTGTCACCTACGACTCCCCGACCTCGGACGGACTGCCTGTCACCGGCATCGGCCGGGACAAGGCGTCGCTGATCTGGTTCAAGGCGCTCACCACCAAGTTCACCTCGACGACCAACTACGCCGCCGCCCGCACCGGCACGCTCGCGGTCGCCAGTGAGCTGTACGGCGCCACCAGCCCCGAGTACACGGCCGTGGCCAACGCCTGGGCCGGCATCAACGTGGGCGCCCGCCCCGGCGGCGGCGACCCGGGCGGCAAGGTGTTCGAGAACACCACCGCCGTGAACATCCCGGACGCCGGTGCGGCCGTCACCAGCTCGGTCACCGTCTCCGGTGTCACCGGCAACGCCCCGAGCGCCCTCAAGGTGGACGTGAACATCTCGCACACCTGGCGCGGTGACCTGGTGGTCGACCTGGTGGCGCCGGACGGCACCGCCTACCGGCTGAAGAACTCCTCCTCCGGCGACTCCGCGGACAACGTGGTGGCGACCTACACGGTCAACGCCTCGTCCGAGGTGGCCAACGGAGTCTGGAAGCTGAAGGTCCAGGATGTGGCGCGCCAGGACACCGGCCGCATCAACAGCGTCAAGCTCACCTTCTGACCCCACGGGATCACCGCACCACCACATGTGCGAACGGCCCGGGAGGGGTTCTGCTCCTCTCCCGGGCCGTTCGCACATGACACGCGCTGCCGGCGCCGGTCGCTCAGGCGGGGTTGTTCGCGTGGGTCAGGGTCGCCCACAGGGGCCCGGCACCGGTTGCGGTGCCGGGCCCCTCGGGTCCGTCAGGGCGCGCGCTCAGCGCATCAGCACGCCCGCGCCCTCCCCCGTCGCCTCGGTCGGCAGGGCGACCAGGCCCAGTTCGGCGCTGGTGGCCAGCAGCGCGTGCGCGGGCAGGACACGCACGGTGTAGCCGTACGGTCCCGTCCGGTCCAGGGCGAGCGGGCCCTCGTACAGCCAGCGGTCCTCCAGGTCCTGGCCGCCCGCCGGCTTCAGCGGGAAGACCTGGGCGTCCGCGATGGTGTCGCCGGAGTCGACCCGGCCGGCCACCACCTGGACCTCCACATCGTCCGGGTCCAGACCGCCGAGCGCGATCCGCACGCGCAGCGCCAGGGTGGCCCCGAGCTCCGCCGAGCCGCCCGCCGCGGTGTCGGTCACCGACTCCACGTGGTCGACGGAGACCCCTCGCCAGGCCGCCCGGACCCTGGTCTTCCACTCGGCGAGGTCCCGCGCGACCTCGGGCTCCAGCGCCCGCCGGGACTGTGCGGCGGGGGCGTACAGCCGCTCCACGTACTCGCGCACCATCCGCCCGGCGAGCACCTTCGGCCCCAGGGAGACCAGGGTCGAGCGGACCATCTCGATCCAGCGGTCGGGCAGACCCCCGGCCCCCCGGTCGTAGAAGCGCGGGGCGACCCGGTCCTCGATCAGGGCGTAGAGGGCGTTCGACTCCAGCTCGTCGCGGCGGTCCTCGTCGATGGCCGAACCGTCGGCGGTGGGGATCTCCCAGCCGAAGTCCGGGTCGAACCACTCGTCCCACCAGCCGTCGCGCACGGAGAGGTTGAGGCAGCCGTTCAGCGCCGCCTTCATCCCGCTCGTGCCGCAGGCCTCCAGCGGGCGCAGCGGGTTGTTGAGCCAGACGTCGCAGCCCGGGTAGAGCTTCTGCGCCATGCCCATGCCGTAGTCCGGGAGGAAGACGATGCGGTGGCGCACGCGCGGGTCGTCCGCGAACCGCACCAGCTCCTGGACCAGCCGCTTCCCGCCGTCGTCGGCCGGGTGGGCCTTCCCCGCGACGACGATCTGGATCGGGTGCGTGGGGTGCAGCAGCAGCGCCCGCAGCCGGTCGCGGTCGCGCAGCATCAGCGTGAGCCGCTTGTACGAGGGCACGCGGCGGGCGAAGCCGATGGTCAGGACGTCCGGGTCGAGGACGCCGTCGATCCAGCCCAGCTCGGCGGTGCCCGCGCCGCGCCTGCGCCAGGAGGCGTAGAGGCGGCGGCGGACCTCGGTGACGAGCTGGCCGCGCAGGTCCCGGCGCAGGTCCCAGATCTCCTGGTCGCCGATGCCGGTCACCGCCTCCCAGCGGCGGGGCGTGCCGGTCTGCGCGGAGGCGTCGTCGGCCACCGGGCCGCCCGCCAGCACCTGGTGGGCGCGGCCTTCGCCGACCTGGCCCGCGCCGAGCCGGAACACCTCGGGGGCGACCCAGGTAGGCGCGTGCACCCCGTTGGTGACGGAGGTGATCGGCACCTCGGCGGGGTCGAAGCCCGGCCAGAGCCCGGAGAACATCTCCCGGCTGACCGCCCCGTGCAGGGTGGAGACGCCGTTGGCGCGCTGGGCGAGCCTGAGGCCCATCACCGCCATGTTGAACAGCTCGGGCTCGCCGCCGGGGTAGGTCTCGGTGCCGAGCCTGAGGACCTTCTCGACGGGTACGCCGGACAGTTCGCCGTCGTCGCCGAAGTGGCGGGCGACGAGCCCCCGGTCGAAACGGTCTATGCCGGCGGGGACCGGGGTGTGGGTGGTGAAGACGGTCCCGGCCCGGACCACTTCGAGCGCGGCCTCGAAATCGAGCCCGTCGCATGCCAGTTCGCGGATGCGCTCCAGCCCGAGGAAGCCGGCGTGGCCCTCGTTGGTGTGGAAGACCTCCGGCTCCGGGGTGCCGGTGAGCCGGCACCAGGTGCGCACGGCGCGCACCCCGCCGATGCCGAGGAGCATCTCCTGGAGGAGGCGGTGGTCGCTGCCGCCGCCGTAGAGCCGGTCGGTGACGTCGCGTTCGCCGGGCGCGTTCTCCTCGACGTCGGAGTCGAGGAGGAGCAGCGGGACGCGGCCGACCCGGGCCAGCCAGACGCACGCGTGCAGCGAACGTCCGCCGGGCAGGGCGAGGACGACCCGCGCGGGGGTGCCGTCGGCCTCGCGGACCAGGTCGAGCGGGAGTTCGTTGGGGTCGAGGACGGGATAGTGCTCCTGCTGCCAGCCCTCGCGCGAGAGGGTCTGGCGGAAGTAGCCGTGGCGGTAGAGCAGGCCGACGCCGATGAGCGGGACGCCCAGGTCGCTGGCGGCCTTGAGGTGGTCGCCGGCCAGGATGCCGAGGCCGCCGCTGTACTGCGGCAGGGCGGCGGTGACACCGAATTCGGGTGAGAAGTAGGCGATGGCGGTCGGGAGTTCGGCTCCGGCGGCCCGCTGTTCCTGATACCAGCGCGGGCCCTCCAGATACTCCGCCAGGTCGGCGGAGGCCGCGGCGAGGCGGCCGAGGTACTCCTCGTCCCCGGCCAGTTCGGTCAGCCGCCCGGCGGACAGCGATCCGAGCAGGCGTACGGGGTCGGCGTCCGCGGGCCGCCAGCCTTCGGGGTCGGCGGACCGGAAGAGCTCGCGGGTCTCGGTGTGCCACGACCAGCGCAGGTTGCGCGCGAGGTCGTGGAGGGGTCGGAGGGGTTCGGGGAGGACAGGACGCACGGTGAATCGACGAATGGCCTTCACGTACTCCACCTTTACAGGGGACTTGCGCATCCGAGCGGACGCACGACGGTGTGCGTCCCTTCCGTCACCCCTGACGGTAGCGGCCGTCCGTGGCGGGCTGCCACGGCGCGCGGACGGCGCGCCGGGTCCGGGACCGGCCGTCGCGCGCCTCCCCACAGCCGCCCCACACGCCCCGCCCGTGATCTCCCATCACTTCTCCCACCTGGCGGTTTGGCCGATTTCCCTCCCGTACGCGGCCTTGTGGACCTCCCTGCCACAGGGAAGGCTGCCGTGTGGCGCCGCAGAACGGGTATCCGGAACCCGTGGGGGGCGCTTCGGGTCCCCTGCGTCCAGCGGGGCGTGCGCGCCGCGTGCGACGGGGCCCGAGCGGCCCGTTACGACCGAGTAGTTAACACGGCGCCGGATTTCCCACCCTCCGACGCGGGGAAGGCTTCCCCGGTACACCGCACGACCCCGGCCCGCACTCGTTCTCCGTGCATCCAGAAACATGCGCGAAACCCCCGCGACCCACCCATTCGAGTGCCATTCGAGTGAACGCGGACAGGAGCGGCCATGCCCACAGCCCGTCAGCAGACAGCTGAGCAGCTACAAAGGACAGATCCCCGTCTTCGCGGCACACGCGGTCGGTCCTCCGCGCCCGTGCCGTCACCCGTGCACGCCGAGTTCCTCCAGCCCTCAGGTGATTCCATGATCGGTCGTATTCCCGTCCTGGACGTCCGTCCTCTCGTCGACTGCGGCAGACGGGCGGCGAAGGCCGTCGTCGGTGAGACCTTCCAGGTCACCGCCACCGTCTTCCGCGAAGGCCATGACGCGGTGGCCGCCAATGTCGTGCTGCGCGATCCGAGCGGACGGGTCGGACCGTGGACCCCGATGCGCGAGCTGGCGCAGGGCACGGACCGGTGGGGGGCCGAGATCACGCCGTCGTCCGAGGGCCGCTGGACGTACACGGTGGAGGCCTGGAGCGATCCGGTCGCCACCTGGCGGCACCACGCCGCGATCAAGATCCCGGCGGGCATCGACACGGACCTGGTGCTGGCGGAGGGTGCGGCGCTGCTGGAGCGGGCTGCCGCGGGCGTGCCGAAGAAGCACGGCCGTGAGGCGGTGCTCGCCGCGGTGGACGCGCTGCGCGACACCGCCCACCCGGCGGCCGCCCGGCTGGCGGCGTCGCTGACCCCGGCCGCCGACGCGGTGCTGGCCCGCTATCCGCTGCGCGAACTGGTCACCCGCGCCAAGCCGCTGGCGGTCCGGGTGGAGCGCGAGCGCGCGCTGTTCGGGTCCTGGTACGAGCTGTTCCCGCGCTCCGAGGGGGCGCGGGAGGTGCCGGTGGACCCGGCCGACACCTCGCCGGACGCGCCGACCCGGCTGGTCAGCGGAACGTTCCGGACGGCCGCCGAGCGGCTGCCCGCGGTCGCCGCCATGGGGTTCGATGTCGTGTACCTGCCCCCGATCCATCCGATCGGGACCACCCACCGCAAGGGACCGAACAACACCCTGACGCCCGGGGAGCACGATCCGGGCGTGCCGTGGGCGATCGGTTCGCCGGACGGCGGGCACGACGCGGTCCACCCGGAGCTGGGCACGCTGGAGGACTTCGACCACTTCGTGTCGGTGGCCCGCAATCTGCGGATGGAGATCGCGCTGGACTTCGCGCTCCAGTGCTCGCCGGACCACCCGTGGGTCAAGGAGCACCCGGACTGGTTCCACCACCGCGCCGACGGTTCGATCGCGTACGCCGAGAACCCGCCGAAGAAGTACCAGGACATCTATCCGATCGCCTTCGACAAGGACATGCGCGGTCTGGTGGCGGAGACCGTACGCATTCTGCGCTTCTGGATGGACCACGGGGTGCGTATCTTCCGGGTCGACAACCCGCACACCAAGCCGGTGGTGTTCTGGGAGAAGGTCATCGCCGAGATCAACGGCACCGACCCCGACGTCATCTTCCTGGCGGAGGCGTTCACCCGCCCGGCGATGATGCACACGCTCGGCGCGATCGGCTTCCAGCAGTCGTACACGTACTTCACCTGGCGCGACACCAAGCACGAACTGACGGAGTACGTCACGGAGCTGGCCGGCGAGGCCGCCTCGTACATGCGGCCCAACTTCTTCGTGAACACCCCCGACATCCTTCCCGGCTACCTCCAGGAAGGCGGCCGCCCGGCCTTCGAGGCACGGGCGGTGCTGGCCGCGACGCTGGCCCCCTCCTGGGGCGTGTACGCGGGATTCGAGCTGTGCGAGAACACCCCGGCCAAGCCGGGGAGCGAGGAGTACCTGCACTCGGAGAAGTACGAACTGCGCCCGCGGGAATGGGAGTCGGCGGAACGCGAGGGCCGCACGCTCACCCCCCTGATCACCTCGCTGAACCGGATCCGCCGGCGTAACCCCGCGCTGCGGCAGCTGCGCGACGTCCACTTCCACCACACCGACAACGAAGCGCTGATCGCCTACAGCAAGCGTTCCGGACCGAACACCGTTCTGGTGGTCGTGAACCTCGACCCGCACCACACCCAGGAGGCCACGGTCTCGTTGGACATGGAGCGGCTCGGCCTTCCCTGGCACGAGCGCGTACCGGTGCGCGACGAGCTCACCGGCGACACCTACCACTGGGGCAGGGCCTTCTATGTGCGTCTGGAGCCGGGCATCACGCCCGCGCACATCGCCGTCCTGCGACCGTCCCCGCCGACCGGAGGGTCACCCACACCATGATCGTCAATGAGCCTGTCCACGACACGTTCGAGGACACCCCCGCCAAGGACCGCGATCCCGACTGGTTCAAGCGAGCCGTCTTCTACGAGGTGCTCGTCCGGTCCTTCCAGGACTCCAACGGCGACGGAATCGGCGACCTCAAGGGCATCACCGCCAAGCTGGACTACCTCCAGTGGCTCGGTGTCGACTGCCTCTGGCTGCCGCCGTTCTTCAAGTCGCCGCTGCGCGACGGGGGCTACGACGTCTCCGACTACACCGCCGTGCTGCCGGAGTTCGGCGATCTCGCCGACTTCGTGGAGTTCGTGGACGCCTCGCACCAGCGGGGCATGCGCGTCATCATCGACTTCGTCATGAACCACACGAGCGACCAGCACGAGTGGTTCCAGCAGTCCCGCACCGACCCGGACGGGCCGTACGGCGACTACTACGTCTGGGCGGACGACGACAAGCAGTTCCAGGACGCCCGGATCATCTTCGTCGACACCGAGACGTCCAACTGGACCTTCGACCCGGTGCGCAAGCAGTACTACTGGCACCGCTTCTTCTCGCACCAGCCCGACCTCAACTACGAGAACCCGGCGGTGCAGGAGGAGATCCTGGCGGCTCTGCGGTTCTGGCTGGACCTGGGCATCGACGGCTTCCGGGTCGACGCGGTGCCCTACCTCTACCAGCGCGAGGGCACCAACTGCGAGAACCTCCCCGAGACCCACCACTTCCTGAAGCGGGTCCGCAAGGAGATCGACGCCAACTACCCGGACACCGTGCTCCTCGCCGAGGCCAACCAGTGGCCGGAGGACGTCGTCGACTACTTCGGCGACTACGAGCAGGGCGGCGACGAATGCCACATGGCGTTCCACTTCCCCGTGATGCCGCGGATCTTCATGGCGGTGCGCCGCGAGAGCCGCTACCCGGTCTCGGAAATCCTGGCGAAGACCCCGGAGATCCCGAAGAACTGCCAGTGGGGCATCTTCCTGCGCAACCACGACGAGCTGACCCTCGAAATGGTCACGGACGAAGAACGCGACTACATGTACGCGGAGTACGCCAAGGACCCGCGGATGCGCGCCAACATCGGCATCCGCAGGCGGCTCGCCCCGCTGCTGGACAACGACCGCAACCAGATCGAGCTGTTCACCGCCCTGCTGCTGTCACTGCCCGGCTCCCCGATCCTCTACTACGGGGACGAGATCGGGATGGGCGACAACATCTGGCTGGGCGACCGGGACGCGGTGCGCACCCCGATGCAGTGGACGCCCGACCGCAACGCCGGGTTCTCCTCCAGTGATCCGGGGCGGCTCTACCTCCCCACGATCATGGACCCGGTCTACGGCTACCAGGTCACCAACGTCGAGGCGTCGATGGCCTCGCCGTCCTCGCTGCTGCACTGGACCCGCCGGATGATCGAGATCCGGAAGCAGAATCCGGCCTTCGGTCTCGGCGAGTACACCGAACTCCCGTCCTCCAACCCGGCGGTGCTGGCGTTCACCCGCGAGTACGGGGACGACCTCGTCCTGTGCGTGCACAACTTCTCGCGGTTCGCCCAGCCGACGGAGTTGGACCTGCGATCGTTCAACGGACGTCATCCGGTGGAATTGATCGGCGGGGTACGCTTCCCGGCCATCGGCCAGTGGCCCTACCTGCTGACCCTTGCGGGACACGGCTTCTACTGGTTCCGGCTGCGCAAGGACGCGCCGCCGGCCTGAGGCGCCACCACTCCGTGCGGGACGGTTTCCTCCGTCCCGCACGGGGCACTCTCACGGAAACGAAGGGCCTTCACGAGCCTTCACGGTTCCGCCGTTCGAGTCCGTAAGGACCCTCCTCTCCCGACACGTCCCGCACAGCCGGACAGCCATTGCCGCAATCCGGGACACTCTTCGCATCCTGTGGTGTGCCCGGGGAAAGGACGCGATGCCATGTCGGAGGCTGCATCCACTCACGTCGCCCTGGCGAAGAGCACGAGGAACAGCGCAACGCACAGCAGTACCCCGGACGGGACCCTGCTTCCGTCCCTCGCTCCGTTGCTCCATGAATGGCTGCCCCGGCAGCGCTGGTTCGCCGGCAAGGGCCGGCCGGTCACCGGCTTCCGGCTGGTCTCGGCCACCGAGATGGTGCCGCTGGACGGCACGGCGGGCCCCGGACTCCTGCACCTGCTGCTGCGGGTCGAGCAGTCCTCCCGGTCGGACCGCCCGGCCGGCGACTGCTACCAACTGCTCCTGGGCGCAAGAACGTCACTGCCGCCGGTGCTCGCCGGAGCGTTGGTCGGGCGGGTGGAGCGGGGGCCGCTCGCCGGACGGACCGTGTACGACGCGCTGCACGACCCCCGGCTGGCCGATGTACTGCTGGAGCGGTTCCGCCGCCCCGGGAACCTCGGCTCGCTGCGGTTCGAGCGGACCGCCGCCATCCCGGCCGGTCTCGCGCCCCGGGTGCTGGACGCCGAACAGTCCAACTCCTCGCTCGTCTACGGGGACGCGTTCATCCTCAAGATCTTCCGGCGGGTCTTCCCGGGCACCAACCCGGACCTGGAGCTGCCGCTCGCGCTCACCGGCGAGGGGTGCGAGCGGGTGCCCGCCCCGGTCGCCTGGTTCGAGGCGCCCGGACCCGATCCGCTCACCCTCGGCGTCCTCCAGCCCTTCCTGCAAGGAGCGCGCGACGGCTGGCAGCTCGCGCTGGCCGCGCTCACCGCGGGCCGCGACTTCCTGCCCGAGGCACGGGCGCTGGGCCGGGCCACCGCCGAGGTGCACACCGCGCTCGCCGCCGCACTGCCGACCCCGGCGCTCCGCGGCACCCAGACCCGGCAGCTCGTCGCCCAGATGACCCAGCGGCTGGAGACCGCCGCCCAGGCGGTCCCGGCGCTCGTGCCGTACGTCCCCGGGCTGCGCGCCGCGTTCGAGGCGGTGACCGACCTCGGGATCCGGGGCAGCGGCTGGGCTCAGCAGCGGGTGCACGGCGATCTCCACCTCGGGCAGACGCTGCGCTCCGCCGACGGCTTCTGGTCGCTGATCGACTTCGAGGGCGAACCGGCCCGCCCGCTGCCCGAGCGCCGCATGCCCGCACCCCCGGTGCGCGATGTCGCGGGCATGCTGCGGTCCTTCGACTACGCGGCCCGCTCGCACCGCCCGTGGAACCCGGAGTGGGCGGCCCGCTGCCGTGCCGCCTACTGCGAGGGCTACGCGCAGGCGTCGGGCAGCGATCCGCGCGGCGAACCGGAGCTGCTGCGCGCCCACGAGACCGACAAGGCCGTGTACGAGGTGGTGTACGAGGCCCGGCACCGTCCCGACTGGCTGCCGGTCCCGATGGCGGCCATCCAACGCCTCGCCCAGTCCGCGGCGGCCTGAGCCGGGCCGCCGCCCCCGCTCGCCGTACCTCCCCGTCCCCGCCCGCCGCTCCGTGCGTGTCCCGTTCCTCCGTGTGTCTCCCCTCCGCCCGTGCTTCTCCCCTTCACTCTCCGAGGAGGCAGTCCCTGTGACCGCCCGCAAGCCGTCCCGCAAGGCATCCCGCAAGACCGCCGAGGTCCCGGTCGAGGTTCCGGCCGAGGTCACCGCCGAAGCCCCCGTCGAATCCCCCGCGCCGGCGCCCGCCGAGGCCGCCGCGCCGGCGGCCGGAGCCGCGCCCGCCACGGCCACCGCCAAGGCCGCGCCCGCCAAGCGCGTGCGGCCCAAGCGGTCGGACGCGGGCCCGCCGCGCCCCCGGCAGGCCGGCGACGGTCAGGGCGCGCGCCCCGCACCGGCCCTGGACGGCGCGGACCGGGGCCGGCTGCTGGCCGGCGACCACCACGCGCCGCACGACGTGCTCGGCGCCCACCCGATCCCCGGCGGGGTGCTGGTGCGGGCGCTGCGGCCGTTCGCCCGGACCGTCACCGTGCTGGCGACCGGCCTGCGGGCCGAACTGCACGACGACGGCGACGGCTTCTTCTCCGGTGTGCTGCCGGTGCCGAAGGCCCCCGCGTACCGGCTGGAAGTGGCGTACGACGACAACACCATCGAGGTGGAGGACCCGTACCGCTTCTTGCCCTCGATCGGCGAGCTGGACCTGCACCTGATCGGCGAGGGCCGGCACGAGGAGCTGTGGCGGGCGCTCGGCGCGGAGCCGATGGAGCACCAGGGGGTGGCCGGGACCCGGTTCACCCTGTGGGCGCCGAACGCGCGGGGGGTGCGGATCACCGGTGACTTCAACTACTGGGACGGCACGGGCTTCCCGATGCGTTCGCTCGGCTCGACCGGGGTGTGGGAGCTGTTCCTGCCGGGGATCGGCGAGGGCGCGCTGTACAAGTACGACATCTGCCGCCCGGACGGTTCGCACACGGTGCGGGCCGACCCGATGGCCCGGCGCACCGAGGTCCCGCCCGCGACCGCCTCGATCGTCACCGCCAAGCACCACGAGTGGAGGGACGCGGACTGGATGGCGCACCGGGGCGACCGGCCGGTGCACGAGGCCCCGTTCTCGGTGTACGAGGTCCATCTCGCCTCGTGGCGACCGGGGCTGACGTATCACCAGCTCGCCGAACAGCTGCCCGCGTACGTCAAGGACCTCGGCTTCACGCACGTCGAGCTGATGCCGGTGTCCGAGCACCCCTTCGGCGGCTCCTGGGGTTATCAGGTCACCGGGTTCTACGCGCCGACCTCCCGGCTCGGCTCCCCGGACGACTTCCGCTTCCTGGTCGACGCCCTGCACGGGGCGGGCATCGGCGTCATCATGGACTGGGTTCCGGCCCACTTCCCGCGCGACGACTGGGCGTTGGCCGAGTTCGACGGGCGCCCGCTGTACGAGCACGCCGACCCGCGGCGCGCGGCGCACCCGGACTGGGGGACGCTGGAGTTCGACTACGGCCGCACCGAGGTCCGCAACTTCCTCGTCGCCAACGCCACGTACTGGTGCGAGGAGTTCCACATCGACGGGCTGCGGGTCGACGCGGTGGCCTCGATGCTCTACCTCGACTACTCCCGCGAGGACGGCCAGTGGTCGCCCAACGACCAGGGCGGACGGGAGAACTGGGACGCGGTCGCCTTCCTCCAGGAGATGAACGCGACCGTCTACCGGCGCAACCCCGGCGTCGTCACCATCGCCGAGGAGTCCACCGCCTGGGACGGCGTCACCCGCCCCACCGACAGCGGCGGCCTGGGCTTCGGGCTGAAGTGGAACATGGGCTGGATGCACGACTCGCTCCAGTACGTGGCGAAGGAGCCGATCCACCGCAAGTACCACCACAACGAGATGACGTTCTCGATGGTGTACGCGTACAGCGAGAACTACGTGCTGCCGATCTCGCACGACGAGGTGGTGCACGGCAAGCAGGCGCTGGTGGCGAAGATGCCCGGGGACTGGTGGCAGCAGCGCGCCAACCACCGCGCCTACCTGGGCTTCATGTGGGCCCACCCCGGCAAGCAGCTCCTCTTCATGGGTCAGGAGTTCGCCCAGGGCGCGGAGTGGTCCGAGGGGCACGGCCCGGACTGGTGGCTGCTGGACCCGTCCTACGAGGCGTCCGGCGACCACCGCGGGGTGCGGACCCTGGTGGGCGACCTGAACGCGGTGTACGGGGCGGTGCCCGCGCTGTGGCAGCGCGACACCGTGCCGGAGGGGTTCAGCTGGGTGGACGGCGGCGCGGCCGAGGACAACGTGTTCGCGTTCCTGCGGTACGACGCGGACGGCTCCCCGCTGCTCGCGGTCTCGCACTTCTCCCCGGCGGTCCGGAACGCGTACCGCCTCGGGGTGCCGGAGACCGGGACGGAGGGCTGGGTGGAGGTCCTCAACACCGACGCGGCCCGGTACGGCGGTGGCGACGTGCGCAACGAGGAGCCGTTGAAGGCGGAGGCGGTGCCCGCGCACGGGCGGTCCTCCAGCATCTCGCTGACGCTGCCGCCGCTGGCGACCGTGTGGCTCCGTCCGGCGTAGCCCGTACGGGTCCGTGAACGGCCGGGGCCGGTACCGCGTCCACGCGACGCGGTACCGGCCCCTCCCCCGTTCCCGGCCGGTCAGCGGTCGGCGGCGATCACCTCGACGAGGCCCGACCAGGGCCCGGGGCCGCGTCCCTGGGCGATGGCCCGGTCGGTGAGCGACTTGAGCCCGGCCAGCTGCGCGACGTCCAGGCCCCGGTCCTTCGCGGTGTGCAGGATGTGGTCGACGCTCGCCGCCATCATGCCGAGGTTCGCGCCGGCGGTGGACGCACCGGAGCCGGCCTCCACCGCGGTGTACTCCACGATCGGCGGCAGGATGCCGGTGATCGAGGTGAGGTACGGGGCGAGCGAGGCGGGCTCGATGCCTTCCGCCCGGGCCAGGGCGAAGGCGTGGACCATGCCGCCCATGGCTCCGTAGAAGAAGTCCAGCATCGCCATGTCGTAGGCGGCGGCCTGCCCGTGGTCCTCGCCCAGGAAGTGAGCCTGCTCGCCGAGCGCCTTGAGCACCGGTGCGTACGTCTCGAAGGCGGCCCGGTCTCCGGAGTGCAGGACCAGGCCCTGGTCGGTGCCGATCACGTCGACCGGGACCATGATCGCCCCGTCGAGGTAGGACAGGGCGTGCTTCTCGGCCCAGGCGGCGGCCTGCCGGGAACGGGCCGGGGTGTCCGAGGTGAGGTTGACCAGGACCCGTCCCGCCAGGGCCCCGGCCAGCGGCTCCAGGACGGCGTCGGAGGCGTCGTAGTCGACGAGGCAGACCACGACGAGCCCGCTCGCCCGCACGGCCTCCTCGGCGGACGCGGCCCGCACCGCGCCCAGCGCGACGACGTCCTCGCCCTTCTCGGGAGAACGGTTCCAGACGGTGGTGGGGTGGCCCGCCGCCACGAAGGCGCGGGCCAGGGAGCGGCCCATGTCACCGAGGCCGAGGACGGTGACGGGGGTGGGGGCGGGTACGGGTGCGGTGGTCGTGTTCGCTTGCGTCATGGGGACCATGCTGGACGGGCGAGCAGCGGCTGACCAGAACCCACTTGATTGTCAGATACGCACTTTCGGGAAAGGATGCCGGTCAGCGGCCGGCCGGGGTGAGAACGTCCGCCAGTTCCAGGAGCAGTTTCCGCTTCGGCCGCGCCCCGACGATCGACTTCACCGGCTCGCCCGCCCGAAAGACCATCAGGGTCGGCGTCGCCAGCACTCCGTACCGGACGGCGATCCCGGATTCGCGGTCCACGTCGACCTGGACGATCGTGATCCGGTCGGCCTCCTCCCGGGCGATCTCCCGGAGCACCGGAACGAGTTGGCGGCAGGGGCCGCACCAGTCGGCGGTGAACTCGACCAGCACGGGCAGCGCGGATTCCAGCACCTCCGCCGTGAAGGTCTCCTCGGTGACGTCGGTGACGCCTTCGGTCCGGATCATGGTTGTCCTCCCAGTTCGCAGCGGGGCGCCGGACCGCCGGGCAGGTCGGCCGACGCCTCCAGTTCGGCTCGGGCGAGCTGTGCGCCGACCTCGGCGCGCACTGTGGCGAGCTGACCGATCAGCGCGTCCAGCTCGTCGAGCTTGCGCCGGTAGACGGCGAGCGAGGCGGGACAGGAGTCCCCGGCCGGGTGGCCGGCGCGCAGGCAGTCGACGAAGGGCCTGGTCTCCTCCAGGTCGAACCCGAAGTCCTGAAGGGTCCGGATCTGCTGGAGAAGACGCAGGTCGCCCTCGTCGTAGCTGCGGTAGCCGTTCTCCGCGCGCCGCGCGGGCAGCAGCCCGCGCGACTCGTAGTAGCGGAGGGTCCGCGTCGTCGTTCCGGCCCGTTCGGCCAGCTCCCCGATTCGCATGGGAGGAACGTATTCCTTGACGCCGACGTCAACGCAAGGGCGAAGACGTCGGCGTCGGGAAAAGGGGTGTCAGTTGCCCCGGGCCGCGGACCGCCGGCGCACGGCCCAGACGATGCCGGCGCCCGCCGCCACGGTAGCGGCCGCCATGCCCGCGAGCGGGAGTGTGGAGTCCGAGCCGGTCGCCGCGAGGTTCCCGCCGCTCGTCGTCTGCGGGGTGGCGCCGCCGGTCGTCGAGCCGCCCGTGTCGGCGGAGCCGCCGGAGGCGCCGGTCGTCCCGCCGGTGCTGCTCGTGGAGCCGGAGGAGCCGGTGGACGAGGAGCCCCCCGTACCGCCGGAGGAACCGGCGGAACCGGAGGAACCGGCGGAGCCCGAGGAGCCTGCGGTGTCCGATTCCTTGCCGGTGTCGATCACGATCTGCGCGGTGTCGTTCTCGGCGTTCCGGTCGAAGGGGCGCTCCTGGCCGCTGAAGGAGGCCTCGCCGGTGGTGCGGCCGACCGCCTTGTCGATGCGCAGGACGAAGGGGTAGCTCTCGCCGCGGTTCACATCGACCCAGGACTGCGAGGTGCCGCAGCGGTAGTGGGTCTTGGTGATCACCTCGCAGAAGGCGTACGGCTTGACGACGGAGGTGCCCTTCGGGATGTGGATGTCGACCGTGGTGACGCTCTCGTCGAGGGCGCCCTGGACGCGGGCGGGTCCCTTGTTGGCGAACTTCACCGTCGCGGTGACCTTCTCGCCGACCTTGCCCTGCTTCTCGTCGCCGGTCAGGGCGAAGTCCGCGGTGTTCGCGGCGGTGACGTCCGCCCTGGCGTACGCCTCGGGGTGGTTCGTCCGGTCCGCGTCGGTGGCCGGGCCCTTCTCGACCAGGGTGAGCGGGTCACCCGTGCCCGGAACCGGCTCGGTGGAGCCGCCGTCGCCCGAACCGGGTTCGTTCACGCCGATCGTCACACGCAGGTTGTCCCGGAACGCGGAGTCGAGCGCCTTCACGGAGACGGGCTTCGCCGTGCCGTAGACGACGCCGGGCTTCAACGGCTGGTCGATCTTGCAGGAGGCGACGTTCGACGCGGGCATCTCGTCGTAGGAGCCGATGGTGTAGTAGGTGCAGTTCTTGTGCGTCTCGTCCGCCTTCAGGCCCGGCGACACGGCGTACGTCACCCAGACCGCGGCCACCTCCGCCGTCCCCTTGTTGAGGAAGGTGAGCGGGGTGGAGAAGGAGCTTCCGGGCTGAACCCCCTTGACCGGCCGAATCGTTCCGACGCCGAGGTCCGGCTCCGGGTCGGCGGCGAGCGCCGGCACGGCGCCCAGCGCCACCAGCGCTGCGGCGGCCACGGCGGCGGTCCCGCCGCGCAGGGTATGGCTGCGGGAAGGGGGGATGCGCATGGAAGTCCTTCGATCGTGGGGCTGACGGGGCGGGGGGCAACGGACTGCGGTCCTTCACCTCTCAAGACCGGTGCCGGACGACGACGGTTGTGCCGGCGGGGGCGGCCGTGACAGAACACGGACACAAGGCACCGGTACCGGCCACGGCCACACCTGCACCCGCACCCGCACCGGCCGCGGACGCAAGGACACCCGTACCGGGGGATACGGGTGTCCTTGGGTGGGGGTGCCGCAGTGGCTGTGGGGGTGCCGGGACGTGGTGGCGCGGGTCAGACCTTGGCGGGCTGCTCGGCGGCGGCGCTGTCCCGCTGCTCGGGGACCTCGTCGGCGGGGGCCGAGCCGTGGCCGTCGTCCACCAGGGTCTTCTCGTCGAACGGGATCCGGCCGGCCAGCACCTCGCCCACCCGGTCCTTGTCGATCTCCTTGGTCCAGTGGCCGACCAGCACCGTGGCGACCGCGTTGCCCGCGAAGTTGGTCAGGGCGCGGGCCTCGCTCATGAAGCGGTCGATGCCGACGATCAGACCGACGCCGTCGACCAGTTCGGGGCGGTGCGACTGGAGGCCGCCGGCCAGGGTCGCCAGGCCCGCGCCGGTCACGCCGGCCGCGCCCTTCGACGCGATGACCATGAAGACCAGCAGCGAGATCTGCTCGCCCGCGCTCAGCGGGTCGCCCATCGCGTTGGCGATGAACAGCGAGGACATCGTGAGGTAGATCGCGGTGCCGTCGAGGTTGAAGGAGTAGCCGGTCGGCACGGTGATGCCGACGACGGGCTTGCTGACGCCCAGGTGCTCCATCTTCGCGATGAGCCGCGGCAGCGCCGACTCGGAGGAGGAGGTGGAGAGGATCAGCAGGAACTCGCGGCCCAGGTACTTCAGCAGCGCGAACAGGTTCACCCCGGCGACCAGGCGCAGGATCGCGCCGAGCACCACGAAGACGAACAGCGCGCAGGTGACGTAGAAGCCGATCATGATGATGGCCAGGGACTTCAGGGCGTCGAGGCCGGTCTCGCCGACCACCGCGGCGATCGCGCCGAACGCGCCGACCGGGGCGGCCCACATGATCATGGCGAGGATGCGGAAGACGAGGCGCTGGATGTGGGTGATGCCGCGGATGATCGGCTCACCGGACTTGCCCATCGCCTGGAGCGCGAAGCCCGCGAGGAGCGCGACGAGGAGGGTCTGGAGGACCTCGCCCTCGGTGAAGGCGGAGACGATCGTGGTCGGGATGATGCCGAGCAGGAAGTCCGCGGTGGACTCGCCCGCGCCGCCGGCCTGCTCCGCGCCCGCCTCACGGGCGGCCTCGGTGATGTGGAGGGTGGAGCCGGGCTCCAGGAAGTTGCCGACCAGCAGGCCGATGGCGAGGGCCACGGTCGACATGACCAGGAAGTAGCCGAGCGCCAGCCCGCCGACCGCGCCGACCTTGGCGGCCTTGCGGACCGAGCCGACGCCCAGGACGATCGTGCAGAAGATGATCGGCGAGATCATCATCTTGATCAGGTTCACGAAGCCGGCGCCGATGGGCTTCAGTTCGACGGCCACCCCTGGGGCCGCGAAGCCCACCAGGATGCCGAGCGCCACGGCGGCGATCACGGCGATGTACAGGTAGTGGGTGCGGTCCCGTTGTTTGGCTGCCACAGCCATGGTGGGGCTCCTCGGCTCGGTCATGTCGAGGGCGTCTCGTTCGGATCAGGCCGGACCCCGAGCCCGGCCTGATCCAAACGAGAGGCCCTAGGCCCCCGTCCCTGGGGGCTTCGGTGACTATCCACCGGCCTGTGACCCCGGTCACCCTTGCGTTCATATCGTTCACAGTCGCTTTCCGGCCATCCGGGGAAGGTCCGGCCGGGCCAGGCAGACTGTGGGGTATGCGTCTCCCCCGTACCCGCCCCCGCAGCCTGGCGGGCCAGCTCTTCGCCATGCAGGTCGTGCTCATCGCCGCCGTGGTGGCCGGGTGCGCCGTGTTCGCGTACGCCTCCGGCAGCGCGCAGGCCGAGGAGACGGCCGCCCGCCAGGTGCGGGTGGCGGCCCTCGCGGTGGCCGATTCTCCCTCCGTACGGGAGGCCATCCGCACCCCGGACCCCTCCGCCGTACTCCAGCCGTACGCGGAGCGGGTGCGCGAGGACACCGGGATCGCCTTCGTCACGATCATGGACACCGAACGCGTGCGCTGGACGCACCCGGACACGAGCCAGATCGGGGACACCTTCCTCGGCAACACCGCCAAGGCGCTGCGCGGGCAGACCTTCACCGAGACGTACACCGGCACGCTGGGGCCCTCGATACGGGTGGTGACCCCGATCCGCGACGGCGGGAGGATCGTCGGGCTGGTCAGCGCGGGCATCACCGTGGACCGGGTCTCCTCGCAGGTACGGGACCAGCTCGGCGCGCTCGCGCTGGCGGCGGGCGGGGCGCTGGCCATCGGCGGGATCGGCACGTACGTGATCAACGCCCGGCTGCGGCGGCACACCCACGGGATGAACGCGGCCGAGCTGAGCCGGCTGCACGACTACCACCAGGCCACCCTGCACGCGGTGCGCGAGGGGCTGCTGATGCTGGACGGGCGGCGGCGGATCGCGCTGATCAACGACGCCGGGCGGGAACTGCTGGGTCTGGAGCCGGATACGGAGGCGGTCGGCCGCACGGTCGACGAGCTGGCCCTGCCCGCACCGCTGACCGGGGCGCTGCTGGCGTCGGAGGCGCGGGTGGACGAGCTGCACCTGACGGCGGACCGGGTGATCGTGGTCAACACCCGTCCGGTGGTGGGCGGTGAGCGGCGGGGCACGGTGGTGACCCTGCGGGACCACACCGAGCTGCAGGCGCTCTCCGGGGAGCTGGACTCCGAGCGCGGATTCACGCAGGCGCTGCGCTCGCAGGCCCATGAGGCGGCGAACCGGCTGCACACCGTGGTGTCGCTGATCGAGCTGGGCCGGGTGGAGGAGGCGGTGGACTTCGCGACGGCCGAGCTGGAGCTGGCGCAGGTGCTGACCGACCGGGTGGTGGGGGCCGTGGAGGAACCGGTGCTGGCCGCGCTGCTGCTCGGCAAGGCGGCCCAGGCGAACGAGCGGGGCGTGGAGCTGGTGCTCGCGGAGGACAGCCTGATCGACGACGGGGCACTGCCGCCCTCGCTGGCCCAGCGGGACCTGGTGACGATCCTGGGCAATCTGATCGACAACGCGGTGGACGCGGCCTCGGAGGGCCCCGGGGGCGTCGCGGACGCCGGGGCGGTGCCCGCGCCCCGTACGGCCGGGGGTCCGGCGGGGCGGGCCCGGGTGACGGTGACCGCGCTCGCGGACGAGCGGGAGCTGCTGCTGCGGGTGGCGGACACCGGGGCGGGCATCGGTCCGGAGGCGGCGGACGAGGTGTTCCGGCGCGGCTGGTCGACGCACGGGACGGGACGCGGTCTCGGCCTGGCGCTGGTCCGGCAGGCGGCGCACCGCAACGGGGGCACGGTGGAGCTGGACGCGGGTCCGGACGGCGGCGCGCGGTTCACCGTACGGCTGCCGCTCCCCGACCGGACGAACGGTTCGCCGTCCGAGTCAGCATCCGAGTCGGAGTCCGAGTCCGAGGAGGTCACGGCATGATCCGGGTGCTGGTGGTGGAGGACGATCCGGTGGCCGCCGACGCGCACCAGATGTACGTGGAGCGGGTGGAGGGCTTCACCGTGACGGCGGTGGCGCACACCCGGGCCGCGGCGGTGCGGGCGCTGGAGCGGACCCCGGTGGACCTGCTGCTGCTCGACCTCTATCTGCCCGACGGGCACGGTCTCGGGCTGCTGCGCTCGCTGCGGGCCTCCGGGCACGGGGCCGACGTGATCGCGGTGACCTCGGCCCGGGATCTCGCGGTGGTGCGGGAGGGGGTGTCGCTCGGCGTCGTGCAGTACGTGCTGAAGCCGTTCACGTACCCCACGCTGCGCGACCGGCTGGTGCGGTACGCGGAGTTCCGGGGCGCCGCCGGGGAGGCGAGCGGCCAGGAGGAGGTGGACCGGGCGCTGGGCGCGCTGCGGGTCGCGCATCCGGCCGCGCTCCCCAAGGGGCTCAGCGGTCCGACGCTGGAGGCGGTGACCCGGGTGCTGAAGGAGGCGCCGGAGGGGGTGACGGCGGCCGCCGCCGGGGAGCGCCTGGGTATCTCCCGGATCACGGCACGGCGGTATCTGGAGCATCTGGTGACCGTCGGTAGCGCCGCGAGGCGTCCACATTATGGGCAGGTCGGCCGACCTGAATTGCACTACAGCTGGCTCTCCGCGGGGCGCTGACCGGTCGGCGGGCCCGGGCCGACAAGCGCTTGCCGGTCAGTTTCTCGGCACCGGGGGGCCTGACCGGGAGCGGAAAAGAAAGCGCTGGTGGGGCACGGTTCGCGTACCGCCCGCCCGGTTCGTGGCTGGAGGTTCCTACGAAGCGTGTTCTGTGGGGAACGTACCGTAGCCAGGGCGGAAATGGACTTCTACGGTGGGCCCGTGCACCCCACCCCGCCATTCAACGCCCCCGCCGCGCGCCGTCTCCGCGAGGCTCTGGGGATGGCTCCCGGCCATGTCGCCTACGGGCTCGCCGCCCAGTACGGACTCCGGATCAGCGCAGAGACCGTCATCGCCTGGGAGCGCGGCCTCGCGACGCCCGGGGAACGCGAGCTGACCGCCCTCGCCGGCGTCCTGTGGTGCGCACCCGGCGAATTGCTGGCCGCCGCCGCGACCCTGCGCGAGCACCGGATGACCCGGGACCTGACCGTGGACGACCTGGCCCGGCAGCTGGGGATGACCGGCGCCTCGTACCTGCGGATGGAGGAGTCGGGGCGCTGGCGGGGCAACGAGAAGCAGTCGGCGGCGCTGTGCCGGGCGCTGGACCTGACGGCGGCGCAGTTCCTGACGGCGACGGGCCGCGACGAGGAGCTGGCGGAGCTGCTGAGCAGCGCGGTCACCACGCGCTGGCAGGCGTACGTCCGGCCGGTGGCCAAGGTCGTCCCGCTGGACCGGGCGCTGATCCAGGACGCGCTGGAACAACTGCACACCGACTACCAGGCCCTGATGGTCTCCACCCTGAGCTGGAGCAGCACGGGCCAGGAACGCTCCGGATCGACGGGCGACGCGGGCCGGGCGTTCCTGGCCCGTGTGGTGGATCAGTTCTGGCGGACCGCCGGGGTGTGAGACCCCCGCACGGGCCGCCCGTGCGGTCCGTGCGGTTCCGGCTTCTCCCGAAGGCCCCGGGGGAGGTCCTAGAAGACCGACTCGGCCTCGTACATCCGCTCGGTGGGCACCCGCTTCAGCTGGGTGACGGCGTCGGCGAGCGGGACCATGGCGATGTCGTTGCCGCGCAGGGCGGTCATCCGGCCGAAGTCGCCGCGGTGGACGGCCTCCACCGCGTTCCAGCCGAAGCGGGTGGCGAGCACCCGGTCGTACGCGGTGGGCGTGCCGCCGCGCTGGACATGGCCGAGAATGACCGGCCGGGCCTCCTTGCCGAGCCGGGTCTCCAGCTCGACGGCCAGGCGGTTGCCGATGCCCTGGAAGCGTTCGTGGCCGTACTGGTCGATCGCGCCCTTGGCGTACGGCATGGAGCCCTCGGCCGGGTGCGCGCCCTCGGCCACGCAGATGACGGCGAACTTCTTGCCCCGCGCGAACCGTTCCTCGACCATCTTGACCAGGTCGTCCACCTGGAAGGGGCGCTCGGGCAGGCAGATGCCGTGCGCGCCGCCGGCCATCCCGGACTCCAGCGCGATCCAGCCCGCGTGCCGGCCCATGACCTCGACGACCATGACGCGCTGATGGGACTCGGCGGTGGTCTTCAGACGGTCTATGGCCTCGGTCGCGACGCCCACCGCCGTGTCGAACCCGAAGGTCCGGTCGGTGGAGGAGATGTCGTTGTCGATGGTCTTCGGGACGCCGACGACCGGCATGCCCGCGTCCGAGAGCATGCGGGCCGCGGTGAGCGTGCCCTCGCCGCCGATCGGGATCAGCGCGTCCAGGTCGTAACGGCGGGCCAGCTCCTCGCAGTTCTCGGCGGCCTCGCGCAGCCGGTCGCGCTCCAGGCGGGCCGAGCCGAGGATGGTGCCGCCGCGGGCGAGGATGCCGCTGACCGCGTTGAGGTCGAGGGGGCGGTAGTAGCCGTCGAGGAGCCCTTTGAAGCCGTCCTCGAAGCCGATGACCTCGTCGCCGTGGCCCACGACGGCCCGGTGGACGACCGACCGGATCACTGCGTTCAGGCCGGGGCAGTCGCCGCCCGCGGTGAGAATTCCGATGCGCATCGAGGTGTGTCTCCTGCTCCTAGTAACCGCGCTTTCCGGGGGCCGGCCCGGGGCCGGTCCCGTGCCCTGAACCACCACGATTCTCCCACGCCGCACACGGACCCGGCGCTTACGGCCGGGCCGGGGGCGCCCGTGGGCAGGAGGATTCCGAAGGGCGGGACCCCCGACCGCGGGCTGCCGGGACCTCCGGCGGGCGGTATAGCGGCCCCCGCAGGTATCGTCAAGAGGCAATGCACGCCAATGCCGCACCCGGCGGAACACCGGGCGGGCACGGGGGCAGCACCGCACGTCCGGACGCCCCGCGGGTCGCGGCACCGAACAGGGACGGGAGAGCACGCGTGGCGCGGAGCGTGTACGTGACCGGGATCGACCGGGGGGACGGCCGTCAGGTCGTCGAGCTGGGAGTCATGGAGCTTCTGACCCGTCAGGTGGACCGGGTCGGGGTCTTCCGCCCGCTGGTCCATGACGGACCCGACCGGCTCTACGAGCTGCTGCGGGCCCGCTACCGGCTCTCCCAGAGCCCGGCCACCGTCTACGGTCTGGACTACCACGAGGCCTCCGCCGTGCAGGCGGAGAAGGGCACCGACGAGCTGGTCTCGCGGCTCGTCGAGCGGTTCCACCAGGTGGCCAGGGAGTACGAGGCGGTCCTCGTCCTGGGCAGTGACTTCGCGGCCACCCAGCTCCCCGACGAGCTGGCGCTGAACGCCCGGCTGGCCAACGAGTTCGGGGCCTCGGTGATCGCGGTGGTCGGCGGCAAGGACCAGACCGCGGAGTCCGTCCGCGCCGAGACCCGTAACGCCTACCGCGCCTACGCGGGCCTGGGCTGCGACGTGCTGGCGATGGTGGTGAACCGGGTCGCCGCCGAGGACCGCGCGGCGATCGCGGAGCGGCTCGCGGCCCGGCTGCCCGTCCCCGTCTCCGTGCTGCCGGACGACCCGGCGCTCTCGGCCCCGACGGTCGCGCAGATCACCGCGGCGCTGGGCGGCACGGTGCTGCTCGGCGACGACTCGGGGCTGGCGCGCGACGCGCTGGACTTCGTGTTCGGCGGGGCGATGCTGCCGAACCTGCTGAACGCGCTGACGCCCGGCTGCCTGGTGGTCACCCCCGGGGACCGCGCGGACCTTGTGGTGGGCTCGCTGGCCGCGCACAGCGCGGGCACCCCGCCCATCGCGGGCGTGCTGCTGACCCTGGACGAGCGCCCCGGCGAGGAGATACTCACCCTGGCCGCCCGGCTCGCGCCGGGGACCCCGGTCGTGTCGGTGGCCGGCGGATCCTTCCCCACCGCCGCCGAACTCTTCACCCTCGAAGGCAAGTTGAACGCGGCGACCCCGCGCAAGGCGGAGACCGCCCTCGGCCTGTTCGAGCGTCATGTCGACACCGGCGCGCTGCTGGAGCGGATCTCGGTGGCCCGCAGCGGCCGGGTCACGCCGATGATGTTCGAGCACGAGCTGCTGGAGCAGGCCCGGTCCGACCGCAAGCGCGTGGTGCTGCCGGAGGGCGCCGAGGAGCGGGTGCTGCGCGCCGCCGACGTGCTGCTGCGCCGGGACGTCTGCGACCTCACCCTGCTGGGCGATGTGGACGTGATCCGCAAGAAGGCCGCCGACCTCGGCATCGACCTCGCCGAGACCCAGCTGATCGACCCGCACACCTCGGAGCTGCGCCAGACCTTCGCCGAGCGGTACGCGGAGCTGCGCGCGCACCGCGGGGTGACGGTGGAGCTGGCGCACGACGTGGTGGCGGACGTGAACTACTTCGGCACGCTGATGGTGCAGGAGGGGCTGGCCGACGGGATGGTGTCCGGGTCGGTGCACTCCACGGCGGCCACCATCCGCCCGGCGTTCGAGATCATCAAGACCAAGCCGGACGCGTCGATCGTCTCGTCCGTCTTCTTCATGTGCCTGGCCGACAAGGTCCTCGTGTACGGCGACTGCGCCGTCAACCCGGACCCGAACGCCGAGCAGCTCGCGGACATCGCGGTGCAGTCGGCGGTGACGGCGGCCCGCTTCGGCGTGGAGCCGCGGGTGGCGATGCTGTCGTACTCCACCGGGACCTCCGGCTCCGGCGCGGACGTGGACAAGGTGCGCGAGGCCACCGAGCGGGTCCGGGCGGAGCGGCCCGAGCTGCGGGTGGAGGGCCCGATCCAGTACGACGCGGCGGTCGAGCCGACCGTCGCGGCGACGAAGCTCCCGGACTCCGAGGTGGCGGGCCAGGCCACCGTGCTGATCTTCCCGGACCTGAACACCGGCAACAACACCTACAAGGCCGTGCAGCGCTCGGCGGGCGCGGTGGCGGTCGGCCCCGTCCTCCAGGGTCTGCGCAAGCCCGTCAACGACCTCTCGCGCGGCGCGCTCGTCCAGGACATCGTCAACACGGTGGCGATCACGGCGATCCAGGCGCAGAGCGAGGAGAGCCCCGCATGACCTCGATCCCCGCCCCCGACCACGAAAGCACGGCAGCCCCTGTGGAACCGCACCGCGTCCTCGTCCTCAACTCCGGCTCCTCGTCGGTGAAGTACCAGCTCCTCGACATGCGCGACCGCTCCCGGCTCGCCTCGGGCCTGGTCGAGCGGATCGGCGAGGAGACCTCGCGCCTGGCGCACACGCCGCTGACCGGCGGCGGCGCCGAGCCCCGGGAGCGTACGGGCCGGATCGCGGACCACGACGAGGCGCTCAAGGCGGCGGCCGAGGAGCTGGCGGCCGACGGCCTAGGCCTGGACTCCCCCGAACTCGCCGCGATCGGGCACCGGGTGGTGCACGGCGGGCTGCGGTTCAGCGAGCCGACCGTGATCACCGACGAGGTGCTGCGGGAGATCGAGCGGCTCGTCCCGGTCGCCCCGCTGCACAACCCGGCGAACATCACCGGCATCCGCACCGCGCAGGCGCTGCGGCCGGACCTGCCGCAGGTCGCGGTGTTCGACACGGCGTTCCACACGACGATGCCGGAGGCGGCCGCACGGTACGCGATCGACGTGGAGACCGCGGACGCGCACCGGATCCGCCGCTACGGCTTCCACGGCACCTCGCACGCGTACGTCTCGCGGAAGACGGCCGAGCTGCTGGGCAAGGCCCCCGAGGAGGTGAACGTCATCGTGCTGCACCTGGGCAACGGGGCGTCCGCCTCGGCCGTCGCGGGCGGGCGGTGCGTGGAGACCTCGATGGGGCTGACGCCTTTGGAGGGGCTCGTGATGGGTACGCGCTCCGGGGACGTCGATCCGGCGGTCGTCTTCCACCTGAAGCGGGTGGCGGGCATGTCGGCCGACGAGATCGACGTCCTGCTGAACAAGAAGAGCGGGCTGGTCGGCCTGTGCGGCGACAACGACATGCGGGTGATCCGCCGCCGGATCGACGAGGGCGACGAGCGGGCGGCGCTGGCGTTCGACATCTACATCCACCGGCTGAAGAAGTACATCGGCGCCTACACGGCGGTGCTCGGCCGGGTGGACGCGGTGGCGTTCACGGCGGGGGTCGGGGAGAACGCGGCGCCGGTGCGGGAAGCTGCCGTCGCGGGCCTGGAGGAGCTGGGCATGGCGGTGGACGCCTCGCTCAACTCCGTACGGTCCGGGGAGCCGCGGCTGATCTCGCCGGAGTACGCCCGGGTGGCGGTCGCCGTGGTCCCGACGGACGAGGAGCTGGAGATCGCCGAGCAGACCTTCGCGCTCGTCGCCCCGTCGGACGCCGTGCAGGACCCCGGGCACGGCGACAACTGAGCACCCCCGCGCCCCTTTGTATCTTCCACCAGACGGAATATTCCGCAGCGAAACAAACCGATAGGATCCGCCTCATGCGCCGTTCCAAAATCGTCTGTACCCTCGGTCCCGCCGTCGACTCGCATGAGCAGCTCGTCGCTCTGATCGAGGCCGGCATGAGCGTGGCCCGTTTCAACTTCAGTCACGGCTCCCACGAGGAACACCAGGGCCGTTACGACCGTGTCCGCAAGGCGGCCGCCGAGTCCGGCCGCGCGGTGGGCGTGCTCGCCGACCTCCAGGGCCCGAAGATCCGGCTGGCGAAGTTCGCCGAGGGCCCGGTCGAGCTGGTCCGCGGGGACGAATTCACCATCACCTCCGAGGACGTCCCCGGCGACAAGTCGATCTGCGGCACGACCTACAAGGGTCTGCCCGGCGACGTCACCAAGGGCGACCCGATCCTGATCAACGACGGCAACGTCGAGCTGAAGGTCGTCGCGGTCGAGGGCCCCCGGGTGAAGACCATCGTCATCGAGGGCGGGGTCATCTCCGACCACAAGGGCATCAACCTGCCCGGTGCGGCGGTCAACGTCCCGGCCCTGTCCGAGAAGGACGTCGAGGACCTGCGCTTCGCGCTGCGGATGGGCTGCGACCTGGTCGCCCTCTCCTTCGTCCGGGACGCCGACGACGTCAAGGACGTCCACAAGGTGATGGACGAGGAGGGCCGCCGGGTCCCCGTCATCGCCAAGGTGGAGAAGCCGCAGGCGGTCGAGCACATGGAGGGCATCGTCGCGGCGTTCGACGGGGTGATGGTGGCCCGCGGCGACCTGGCCGTCGAGTACCCGCTGGAGAAGGTCCCGATGGTGCAGAAGCGCCTGGTGGAACTGTGCCGGCGCAACGCCAAGCCGGTGATCGTGGCGACCCAGATGATGGAGTCGATGATCACCAACTCGCGGCCGACCCGCGCCGAGGCGTCCGACGTCGCCAACGCGATCCTGGACGGCGCGGACGCGGTCATGCTGTCCGCCGAGTCCTCGGTGGGCGCGTACCCGATCGAGACGGTCAAGACGATGTCGAAGATCGTCTGCGCCGCCGAGGAGGAGTTGCTCTCCAAGGGCCTCCAGCCGCTGGTCCCCGGCAAGAAGCCCCGTACGCAGGGCGGTTCGGTGGCCCGCGCGGCCTGCGAGATCGCGGACTTCCTGGACGGCAAGGCCCTGGTCGCCTTCACCCAGTCCGGCGACACCGCCCGCCGCCTCTCCCGCTACCGCACGGCCCAGCCGATCCTGGCCTTCACCACGGACGAGAACACCCGCAACCAGCTCGCCCTGAGCTGGGGCGTCGAGTCCCATGTCGTCCCGCACGTGGACAACACCGACGCGATGGTCGACCTCGTCGACGCGGAGCTGCTCAAGCTGAACCGCTACAGCGACGGCGACACGATGGTCATCACCGCCGGTTCGCCCCCCGGTGTCCCCGGCACCACCAACATGGTCCGGGTGCACCACCTGGGCGGCGGCGAGCGGGACTGACCCGCGACGCCCGCCCGGTAGCGACGACCGTGGCCCGCACCCCCTCCTGACGGGGGATGCGGGCCACGGTCGTGTGCGGCTCCCGGACGGGATCGGGGGCGGCGGGCTGCTAGCCGTTGCCGCCGTCCAGGTAGTTGTTCAGTCCGGGAACGGTGAGCGTGCCGCCGAACTGGCCGGCCTGGGTCACCTTCACCTTGGTGAAGAAGGCGAAGGGGACGTTCAGCGGCGGCGGGGTCTCCGGGCTGAAGGTGATCGGGATGAGGCCGAAGAGGTTGCCCTTCAGCTCCTCCGTGTACATCGTCACCTCGCCGTCGCGGATCGTCGACGTGGAGCCGGGCCGCGACTTCACATGGCCCGTCGTACCCCCCGGACCGACCGTCAGCTGGTGCAGGTCCTTGATGTCGATGGAGCTGGCGGTGAACTTCAGCACCTTCTTGATGCTGCCGTCCGCCTTCTTCACCTCGACGATGCCGTGGTAGTCCAGGCCGTTGAGGGTGAGCAGCGTCGACTCCAGGGTCCACGGGTCGGACGGGAGCAGCGGGATGCCGGGCTCCAGTTCGGCCGCGGCGAGCGCGTCCGCGTCGCGCTCGGGGCACGGAAAGCGGGGCTTCGCGCCGTCCGGGATGTCCTCGTCCTTCTTGGGGTCGAGTCCCTTGACGTCCTCGCCGAGCTCCTCGACGTCCTTGCCGGCCTTCTCCGCCGCCTCGCGGATGGCGTCGGCCGTCTTGTCTGACGTCTCCTTCGCCTGGTCCGCCGCGCCCTCGGCCGGGTCCTTCGGCTCTTCGGACGGCTTCGGGGCCTTCGTCGTGGGGCTGGGGGACGGGCTCGCGGACTGGCCGTCCTTGTCGGCCGGCTTGTCGCCCTCGGCTTCGGCCTCGGCCTCGCCCTTGTCCGCGCCTTCGTCCTTGTTCGGCCCGTCGAAGAGGTCCTTGAGGGCGTCGCCGAGTCCGAGCGGGTCGAGGGGGTTCTTCGACGTGGTGGGCGTCGGGGTCGCGGAGGGCTTCTCCTCCGCGGACTGCGCCGACGTGTCCGCGTCCTCGTCGGGCTTCGCGTCGGCCGAGGGGTCCTTGTCCGCGTCGGTGGCCGAACCGCTCGCCGAGGGCTTCGGGGTAGCGGTGTCGCCGGGCTCGGCGTCCTTGCCGGCCTCGTCCTTCGCCGTGGCCGACGGGGACGGGGTGGCCTCGGGCGACTCGGACTCGCTCGGCTCGTCGGACCGGGTGACGCAGGGGCCCGGCGCGAACGGTATGTCGGCGCGGTCGTCCGCCAGGGCCAGCTTGGGCGTCAGCCCCATGCCCACGAAGACCGCCGTCGGCATCGCCGCGAGCGCCAGCGCCTTCTTGCCGCTGGGCAGGTGGAGCTTGGTCAGCAGCGACTTCCGGGGGGCCGCGTGACGGGGGCCCTTGCGCTCGCGGAGTTCGTCGCCGGGGTAGGCGTTCGTCCGCTGTCCGTCGTCACCCCGCACGATGCCTCCCGCCCTCGGCGTCGGCTGCCGGATCCACTCCGGCGCCCTGCTGCTGGGGCACGGCCGCCGCGCCCTGGAGCTCGCCCTCCGGGCGCTCCTCGTACGGCAGATCCTTCGCGGGCGCGGCCTGCTCGGCGCTCTTCGGGTCGCCCGGCGCCCAGGAAACGGACAGGGCTCCGCCGATGAGGGAGAGCAGGAACCCGATCATGAAGCCGCCGATGTTGGCGACGGGGAGGGAGATCAGCGCCAGCAGGATGGCCGCGACACCCGCGAACACCCGGACGATGTGGTGGAACCACATCGTGAAGCCGAGCGTGATCAGCAGGACCCCGATGATCAGGGACCCGGCGCCGGCGGTCGTGGACATCGCCAGCGTCATATTGCCGAGGTGCAGGTCGGCATAGGGGAAATAGGCGATGGGAAGGCCACCGGCCATGGTGAACAGGCCGGCCCAGAACGGGCGGTTGCCCCGCCAGGCGCGGAAGCGTCGCCGATAGACGCTGATGTGGTGCTCGTTCTGCCCTGTGGACTCGGGGCTCATGGAAAACAGCTCCCTGGAACCGGTACTGCCGTGAGAAGGAAGGTGGGGGTGGCCGGAGAGCCCTCGGCGGACGTTCCGGCCACCCGGGCCGAGTGCTAGAAGCACTCCTCGACGCCCGTGTGCAGCCTCAGCTTCAGGTCGCTGAGCTTGAAGGTGCCGGCGGTGGTCGCCCACGCCGTCTGCTCCACGCGGGTCAGCACGGCCGTGTCGGCGCGCTGCGCGAAGCCCGCACCGTTCGCCTGCGTACCGGGCTGGATGCCGATGCTGTTCGGCCTGTCCTTCTTCTTCAGCGAACCGGCCGCGACACCGATGTCGATGTTCCCGAACTCGGCGTCGGCGTCCAACTCCGAGATGTCCAGGTAGAGGTTGGTCGCCTCGACCGGCTTCTTCGGGTTGGTACCGGCGTTCAGCTTGAGGCTGATGGGCTTGTTGATGAACGGGACCTTCGGCGTGACCACCGACTGGCACATGTTGGTGATCGTCGCACTGCTGAAGCCCGACACCGCGACCGCGTGCGCCGCTTCCTTGCCTTCGAGGTCCTTACCGACCGCGACGCTGCCGTACTGGACGAAGTCCTGGCCCTCCAGCCGGTCGGTGCTGACCTTGAAGCTCTGGCCGGAGACGCTGAACGACGCCGCCAGCGCACCCTGTGCCAGGCCTATGCCCACCGCGGCCGTCGCGGCGACGCTCGGCACCATGACCAGAGCGAACCGCTTCCATCTCGTCCCACCGCGAACCTGGGAACTCATACTTGCTCCTTCTTCTCGGACGTACATCTCCGGCCGGGCGTCGTGCCCGTCCTGGGATGGGAGAAGTGCTACGTCCTCGGGAAGGAGAGCGCCCGTATCGGAGACGTGTCCCGCATCCGATCCACCGGCGTTCACCCCCGAGCGACAACCACTGGCCGCGCGTTCAGCACAGCCGGTCGGACAGGCCCCGCCTGTGAGCGGGAACCCCCCTGTCCACAGCCGGCGCCACTGCCGCCGGCCCACCCGGTGGGGACCCAACAGACCCTCGGACACCGGCTGGAGGCCGGGCGGAAGGTATGGGACCGAGCGTGGCCGATCGTGGTCCATTCACGGCCCCGGCACAAGGGGGATCGTTACTGGCTAGTAACGGCCCGATAACCGCAGGGCGACAGGGTGGCATCACGCGGCGACGCAGGGTGGCACGAAAGGGACATCGGAATAGCGGGAAACTTCCTGGAAACCGGACAGAACCACTCCGCCGCCTTACTGCGAGTAACAGCTTGCATCTTTGTCAAGTTTTGGTAAAGCAAGGGCCTTTGGCGGCCTTCTTTGGCGTCGAGACGACAAAACGGCCGCTCCGCCCGGGGGCGGTGCGGCCGTCTTGTCACATCGAAACAACCGGGCTCGTCCGGAGCGGACGGCGGGCCGGTCTCAGAACAGGACGCGGGCCAGCGCGGTGCGCGCGGCGGTGACCCTGGGGTCCTCCGGACCGATCACCTCGAACAGCTCCAGCAGCCGCAGCCGGGCGGCGTTCCGGTCGTCGCCGGCCGTGCGGCGGACCGCCTCGACGAGGCGCCCGAAGGCATCCTCGACATGACCGCCGACCAGGTCCAGATCGGCGGCGGCGATCTGGGCGTCCACATCGCCCGGATTCTCCGCGGCTTCCTTGCGGACCGCCTGCGGGTCCATGCTCTGGACGCGGCCGAGCAGCTCCGCCTGGGCCAGCCCCAGCTTGGCCTCCGGGTTGCCCGGGTCGTCGGCGAGCACGTTCTTGTACGCCTGGACCGCGCCGCCGAAGTCGTTGGCGTCGAGCGCGGACGCGGCGGCCTCCAGCAGGGCGTCGTACGGGCCGGCCGGCACTTCGGCGGGGGCCGCGTCCGGCTCTCCGGCATCCGGGTCGACGACGATCCCGGTCAGCCCGAAGCGCTCCTCGCCGACCTGGATCAGCTGGTCCAGCGTCTCGCGGATCTGGGCCTCGGGGGCCGCGCCCTGGAAGAGCGGGAGGGCCTGCCCGGCGACGACCGCGAAAACGGCCGGAATGCCCTGGATGCCGAACTGCTGCATCAGCATCTGATTGGCGTCGACATCGACCTTGGCCAGCAGGAAGCGGCCGTTGTACTCGACGGCCAGGCGCTCCAGCAGGGGGCCCAGCTGCTTGCACGGCTCGCACCACTCGGCCCAGAAGTCGATGACGACGGGGACCTCGGCGGAGCGCTGGAGGACATCGCGCTCGAAGCCGGCTTCGTCGACGTCGATCACCAGGGCCGCGGGCGCGACGGCGCCGGCGCCTCCGGTACGGGAGGCCGCGGCGCGGGCCTGCTCCGCCTTGGCCTTGGCCTCACCGGCCGCCTTGACGGCGGCGAGGTCGACAACGCCGCTCATGGACATGTTCCTAGGCTGCATACGTACATCCTCCCCCCTGAGCGCACCGTTCCGAAAAGCGAGTGCGAGAACCGGCCCGGCCCGGGGCCCCCACCGGCGTGCGGGGGCGGACGGGCCGAAGCGGCAGCGGGCCCCTGAAAGGCCCGGCGAGGCCCGGAAAAGGCCCCGGTGAAAACGGTCGGGCCCCTGAAAGACCCGGGTGGACCTGCCGGATCCCCATCCGGCCGGTCCGTGCGGCCCCGGGTCCCCACCCGGCGCCTGGGGTCCTCGTGAGAACCCCGGTGGCTGTCGCTCGTTCGTTCCGTGGCGTACGGGACGGGCTGACCGCCTTCCTTACGCTACGACCCGTAGCGTAACTGCCGATCAGCCCGCCGGAACAGGTGGTGCCGGTGATCTGTCTCACGGACACCGGGGCACAACCGTTCTCCCTACCGACCGGTATGGTCGCCGCATCATGAGCGACACCGACCCCAAAGCCTCCCGAACAGGGCGTCCGCGCAGCACCGCGGCCGATGCCGCGATCCTTGAGGCGACGCGGGCGTCCCTGGTGGATCTCGGCTGGTCGAAGCTGACGATGGGCGATGTGGCGACCCGGGCCGGTGTCGCCAAGACGACCCTCTACCGCCGCTGGGCGGGCAAGAACGAGCTGGTCGTGGACGCGGTCGCGGTCCTCTTCGACGAACTGGAGCTCCCCGACCGGGGCAGCCTGGCCGCCGATGTGCAGGGCGTCGTGCTCCAGTTCGCCGCCCTGCTGGAGCGGCCGGAGGCCCGTACGGCGCTGATGGCGGTGGTCGCCGAGTCCACCCGCGACGACTCGCTGCGCCACCGGATCCGCTCGGCCATCGTGGACCGGCAGAAGCGGCTCGTGCTGCTGGGCCGGGAACGCGCCCAGGCCCGCGGCGAGCTGCGGTACGAGGACGACGCCTCGACGGCCGCCCGCAACGCGGACCTGATCTTCGACGTGATCGCCGGGGCCGTGGTGCACCGCACCCTGGTGAGCGCGGAGCCGGTGGACGCCGAGTGGGCGAGCGGCTTCACCTCGCTGCTGCTGCTGGGGCTGGCCGGGGCCCAGGCGGCCTAGGGCCTGTCAGACCTGGTAGCGCCCGGGGGCGAAGAGGTGCAGGTGTTCCGCCACCCAGGCCGAGGTCCGCTCCAGCCCTTCCTCCAGGGTGACTTCGGGCTCCCAGCCGGCCCAGGTGCGGGCGCGGGTGTTGTCGGAGAGCAGCCGGTGCACCTCGCTGCCGGAGGGCCGCAGCCGCGCCGGGTCCACGACGATCTCGGCGTCCCGGCCGGAGGCGGTGACGAGGGCCTTCGCGAGGTCCCCGACCGAAATCTCCCGGCCGGTACCGAGGTTGACGCTCTCCCCCAGCGCCCGGTCGCAGTCGGCCAGCGCCAGGAAACCGGCCGCGGTGTCGGTGACATACGTGAAGTCGCGGGTGGGGGCCAGCGAGCCGAGGCGGATCTCCCGTGCCCCGGAGTGGAGTTGGGCCAGGATCGTGGGGATCACGGCACGTGCCGACTGGCGGGGCCCGTAGGTGTTGAACGGCCGCACGACCGTGACCGGCAGCTCGAAGGCGTGCCAGTGGGACAGTGCCATCATGTCCGCGCCGATCTTCGAGGCGGAGTACGGGGACTGCGGCTGGAGCGGGTGCTCCTCGCTGATCGGGGCGGTCAGGGCGGTCCCGTAGACCTCGCTGGTGGAGGTGTGGAGGAGACGCCGGACGGAGTGGCGGCGGCAGGCCTCGGCGATGTTCTCCGTGCCGACGACGTTGGTGCGGACGTACGCGCCCGGGGAGTCGTAGCTGTAGGGGATGCCGATGAGCGCGGCGAGGTGGAAGACGGTGTCGCAGCCCGCGACCGCGTCCATCACCCGGCCCGCGTCGCCGACGTCCCCGGCGATGAACTCGACCGGGCCGTGCGGGTCGTCGAGGTAGCGGGCGAGGTGGCCCTTGTCGGCGTACGGCTTGTAGTGGACGAACGCCCGGACGCGCGCGCCGCGTTCGACGAGCAGGTCCACGAGCGTGGAGCCGATGAAGCCCTCGGCCCCGGTGACAAGGACCGTGCGGCCGGTCCAGTCGATGTTCTCGTTCATGAGGTGAACTCCTTCGCTGTAGCGGGTTGTCCGGCGAGGCGGATGACGGTTTCCGCCAGCAGGTCGGCGGCGCGGGCGTGGTGGCCCGGGTCGGCGGCGCGCCCCATCACGGCGAGCCGCGCGGGGTCGGCGAGCAGCGGGTCGATCAGTTCGGCGAGGCGGTCGGCGGTGGTCTCGGCGTCGGGGACGAGGTGGGCGGCCCCGGCGTCGGAGAGGACCCGGGCGTTGTGGGTCTGGTGGTCGCCGGGGGCGTGCGGGTAGGGCACGAGGACGGCGGGCACCCCGGTCGTGGCGAGTTCGGCGATCGTGGCCGAGCCCGCCCGGCAGACCACCAGGTCGGCGACCGCGTAGGCCAGGTCCATCCGGTCCAGGTACGGCACGGCCTGCGCGACGGGCCCCGCTCCGGCGTCGATCAGCTTCCGCCGGGTCTCGGCGAGCGCGGCCGGACCGGTCTTGACCAGGAGGTGGACGTCCCCGCGGCCCCGCCACCGGGCGGCGAGCCCCACGGCTGCGGCGGTGAGGCGGGCCGCGCCGAGGCTGCCGCCGTTGAAGAGGACGACCCGGGCCCCCTCGGGTATCCCGAAGGCGCGCCGGGCCTCCTCGCGCAGGGCCGGCCGGTCCAGGGCGGCCAGGGACGCGGCGATCGGCATGCCGACGGTCAGCGCCCGCTCGCCGCCCGAGAGATGGGCTCGGCTGCCGTCGAAGGCGACGGTGAGGTGTTCGGTGAGCCGGGCGGCGAACTGGTTGGCCCGGCCCGGGACCGCGTTGGACTCGTGGATCACGCTGGGCAGCCCGGCCATCTTCGCGCCGACGATCGCCGGGGCGCTCGGGTAGCCGCCCATGCCGACGACGACCTGCGCCTTCTGGGTGCGCAGGACCGAGCGGGCCTGGGCGCCGGAGCGCAGGAGCGCGGCCGGGAGGAGGAAGCGTTTCGCGCCGAGCGCGGGGTCGAAGGGGATCATGTCGACGGTGTGCAGCCGGTAGCCGGCCGCCGGGATCAGGCTCGTCTCCAGACCGCGTTCGGTGCCGATGAAGGAGATGACCGCGTCCGGGTCGGCGCGGCGCAGGGCCTCGGCGAGGGCGAGACCGGGGTAGATATGGCCGCCGGTGCCGCCCGCACCGATCACGACGGAGAGTGGTGTGCGCATGGCCGCCACTCTCGGCGGGCGGCCTAAGAGGGTTCTAAGAGTCCGGTTTGGCAGGCTTCGGGGTATGAGCGGCATGAGTGGCGTGAGCGGCCCGCGGAGTACGGGCCGGATTCTGGTGGCCGAGGACGAGCCGGACGTGCGGGCCGCCGTCGAGGACGGGCTGAGCGTCGAGGGGTACGAGGTCCGGGGCGTCGGCGACGGCCTGGCCGCGCTGTCGGCGGTGGCCGCCTGGGAGCCGGACGCGCTGGTCCTGGACGTGATGATGCCGGTGCTCGACGGGCTCGCGGTCTGCCGGAGGCTGCGGGCGATGGAGGACCGGACGCCGGTGCTGGTGCTGACCGCGCTGTCGTCGGTGAGCGAGCGGGTGGACGGTCTGGAGGCGGGGGCCGACGACTATCTGGTGAAGCCGTTCGCCCTGGACGAACTGGTCGCGAGGGTGCGGGCGTTGCTGCGGCGGGCCGCGCCGCCGGCCCCGGACGGGGACCTGGCCTTCGCGGATCTGACGCTGGATCCGGTGACACGGAGCGGGCGGCGCGGCGGCCGCCCGATGGAGTTCTCCCGCACCGAGGCCGCGCTGCTGGAGCTGCTGCTGCGCCACCCGGGGCAGGTGCTGGCGCGCGAGGTGATCCTGGAGCGGGTCTGGGGCCAGGACTTCGGGCCCGACTCCAACTCGCTCGCGGTGTACGTGGGTTATCTGCGGCGGAAACTGGAGGCGGGCGGCGAACCACGGCTCGTCCACACGGTGCACGGGCTCGGCTACCGGCTGGACGTGGCGTGAGCGGGGTGCGGCGGTTGGGCTCCCGGTGGCGGCGTCGGCGCCCCCTCCGTACGCGGCTGGCCCTGGCGGCCTCGGCGGCGGTGGCGCTGGTCGCGGTCGGGGTGTGCGCGGCGGCGTTCTTCGTCATCCGCTACGAGCTGCTGCACCAGCTGGACCTGTCCCTCACCCAGTCGGCGACCCGGGTGGTCCAGGAGAACCGGGGCGAGGGCCCGCAGATCGTGGCGGGCGAGTGCCGTTACCTCTCCGCGCCCGCCTGCGCGCAGATCGTCCCGGCCGACCCGGCGGCGGACCCGGAGGCCGCGTATCTGCTGCCCGTCTCCGCCCCCGTACGCGAGGTGGCGACGGGGGCGAGGGCCCCGTACTACAGCAACGTGAGCCGCTTCGGGCAGCCGCTGCGGATGCTGACCACCCCGTTCGGGGACGGGCGGGCGCTCCAGGTGGCGCTGCGGGCGGACCCGGTGGAGAAGGGCGTGCGGCAGGCGGCCGTGCTGCTGGCGGCGGTCGGCGGGGCGGGGGTCCTGCTGGCGGGGCTGCTCGGGTACGCCGTCTCGCGCACCGGCCTGGCCCCGGTGGCCCGGCTGACCTCGACCGCCGAGCGGATCGCGGCGACCCGGGACCCGCGCCACCGCATCGAGCTGCCGCCGGGGCCGCCGGGCCGGCAGGACGAGGTGACCCGGCTGGCCGCCAGCTTCAACACGATGCTCGGCGAGCTGGAGCAGTCGGTGAGCTCCCAGCGCCGGCTGGTCGCGGACGCCTCGCACGAGCTGCGGACCCCGCTGACCGCGCTGCGGACCAACGCGGAGCTGCTGGCCCGCGGCGACCGGCTGACGCCCGCACAGCGCAAGCGGGCGTCGGGGGCGCTGGGGCGGGGGATCCGGGAGGTGACCGGGCTGGTGAACGACCTGATCGAGCTGGCCCGGGACGAGGAGCCGCTGCCGCTCCTGGAGGAGGTGCGGATCGCGGAGGTGGCGGAGCACACGGTGGCCAGGGCCCGGACGCACTGGCCCCGGACGCCTTTCCCGCTGGAGGTGGGGGCGGGGGCGGCGGACGCGGTCCGGCCCGGGGTTCCGGCGCGGCTGGCCCGGCTGCTGACGAACCTGCTGGACAACGCGGCCAAGTTCAGCCCGCCGGGCACCCCGGTGGAGGTCGGCCTGACCGCCTGCCAGGACGGCCTTGAGCTGACGGTCCGGGATCACGGGCCGGGCATCCCGGCCGCCGACCTCCCGTACGTCTTCGACCGCTTCTACCGCGCCGAGGCGGCGCGGGCCCTGCCCGGCTCGGGTCTCGGCCTGGCGATGGCCCGGCAGATCGCCCGCGCGCACGGGGCGGAGCTGACGGCGGGGGCGGCGCCGGGCGGCGGGGCGCTGTTCACGCTGACGTTCGGACAGGGCCCGCCGGCCGGCCCGACGGGCGGTGGCGGGCCCTGACGACCCGGCCCTCAGAAGCCCGGCGGCTCCGTGTAGACGCCCCACTCCTCGCGCAGCACACCGCAGATCTCGCCGAGCGTGGCCTCGGCCCGTACGGCGTCCAGCATCGGCGCGATCATGTTCGAGCCGTCGCGGGCGGAGGCGAGCATCGCGTCGAGGGCGGCGCTGACCTTGGCGTCGTCGCGGGCGGCCTTGCGGTCGGCGAGCTGGCTGACCTGGTCGCGCTCGACCTCGTGGCTGACCCGGAGGATCTCCAGGTCGCCGGTGACCGAGCCGTGGTGGACGTTGACGCCGACGACCCGCTTGTCGCCCTTCTCCAGGGACCGCTGGTACTGGAACGCGGACTCGGCGATCTCGCCGGTGAACCAGCCGTCCTCGATGCCGCGCAGGATGCCGGAGGTGATCGGCCCGATGGGGTGCTGCCCGTCGGGGTGGGCCCGGGTGCCGCGCTCCCTGATCTGGTCGAAGATCTTCTCGGCCTCGGCCTCGATCCGGTCGGTGAGCTGCTCGACGTACCACGAGCCGCCCAGCGGGTCGGCCACGTTGGCGACGCCGGTCTCCTCCATCAGCACCTGCTGGGTGCGCAGGGCGATCTCGGCGGCCTGCTCGGAGGGGAGCGCGAGGGTCTCGTCCAGCGCGTTGGTGTGCAGCGAGTTGGTGCCGCCGAGGACGGCGGAGAGCGCCTCGACAGCCGTCCGTACGACGTTGTTGTACGGCTGCTGCGCGGTGAGCGAGACCCCGGCCGTCTGGGTGTGGAAGCGGAGCCACTGCGCCTTGTCGGTCTGCGCGCCGTACGTCTCCTTCATCCAGCGGGCCCAGATGCGGCGGGCGGCACGGAACTTGGCGATCTCCTCGAAGAAGTCGAGGTGCGCGTCGAAGAAGAAGGAGAGCCCGGGGGCGAAGGTGTCGACGTCGAGACCGCGCGAGAGGCCCAGCTCCACGTAGCCGAAGCCGTCGGCCAGGGTGTACGCCAGCTCCTGCGCGGCCGTCGCTCCGGCCTCGCGGATGTGGTAGCCGGAGACGGAGAGCGGCTTGTAGGCGGGGATGGAGGCGGCGCAGTGCTCCATCAGGTCGCCGATGAGGCGCAGATGGGGCTCGGGCTGGAAGAGCCACTCCTTCTGCGCGATGTACTCCTTGAAGATGTCGGTCTGGAGCGTGCCGTTGAGCACGCCCGGGTCGACGCCCTGGCGCTCGGCGGCGACCAGGTACATGCAGAAGACGGGCACGGCCGGGCCGCTGATCGTCATGGAGGTGGTGACGTCGCCGAGGGGGATGTCACCGAAGAGGATCTCCATGTCGGCGGCGGAGTCGATGGCGACCCCGCAGTGGCCGACCTCGCCGAGCGAGCGCGGGTCGTCGGAGTCGCGGCCCATGAGGGTGGGCATGTCGAAGGCGACGCTGAGTCCGCCGCCGCCCGCCGCGAGGATCATCTTGTAGCGCTCGTTGGTCTGCTGGGCGTTGCCGAAGCCGGCGAACTGGCGGATCGTCCACGTACGGCCCCGGTAGCCGGTGGCATGCAGCCCGCGGGTGAAGGGGTACTCCCCCGGCCAGCCGATCCGCTCGAATCCCTCGTACGTGTCACCGGGGCGGGGCCCGTACGCGGGCTCGACCGGGTCCCCGGAGAGCGTGGTGAAGTCCGCGTCACGCTTGCGGGCCTTGTCGTAACGGGCCTGCCAGCGGAGGCGGCCTTCCTCGATCGCGTCAGCGTCCATACCCTCGAATTTACTAGGACGTCCTAGTAAATGTCGATGGCAAACCGCCCGGCGCTTTGTGCGCGGGGCGGTCGGGGTGTGCCGGACGGGCCGGTTCAGACCTTCGCGGGGGCCGGGGCCGGGTCCGTGACCAGGGCGCGGGCCTCGCGGCTGACCTTCGGCTCGACGAAGAACGAGGCGAAGGGGATGCAGCCCGCGGCCAGCACCCACAGGAGCTTGCCGAAGGGCCACTTCGCCTTGGAGCCGAGGTCGAAGGCGAAGACGACGTAGACGATGAACAGCACGCCGTGGACCTGGGAGATCAGCATGGTGTCGCCGGTCTCGAAGCCGTACTTCGCGATGATCGCCGCGGTGAAGACGAGCAGCCAGACGGCGGTGACGTAGGCCATCACCCGGTAGCGGGTGAGCACGTTCTGTTTCATGGCATCGAGCGTAACCGGGCACCCGGGGCGATCTTCGCGCGACCCCCTCACGGGAAACCCGCGCTCACCTCTCCTCGAAGTCCTTGGCCGCCACCCGCAGCGGGCGCAGCATCGCGAAGATCTCGGCGCACTCCTCGGAGTCGTACACCCCGAGACCGAAGTCGACCGCGACCAGGTCCCGGGTGGCCGCCTCGACGACCTCGCGGCCCTTGTCCGTGATGGAGGCGAGGGTGCCGCGGCCGTCGTTGGGGTTGGGCCGCTTGTCGACCAGACCGGACTTCACCAGCCGGTCCACGGTGTTGGTGACCGAGGTGGGGTGCACCATCAGCCGCTCGCCGATCTTGGACATCGGCAGCTCCCCGGCCTTGGAGAAGGTGAGCAGCACCAGCGCCTCGTACCGGGCGAAGGTCAGCCCGTACGGCTTGACGACGGCGTCGACCTCGGCGAGCAGGATCTGCTGGGCCCGCATGATCGAGGTGATCGCCCCCATCGAGGGGACGGGCCCCCAGCGCTGCTGCCAGAGCTCGTCGGCGCGGGCGATGGGATCGAAGGGAAGGCTGAGCGGCTTCGGCACGGCACCGACCTTACCGACTGGTCACATGCCGGTCAGCCCCGTCTCGTCCTTCGGTATCGGCCCTCCGTCCGGGGTCCGTCCCGCGGACCTCGGCGACGAGCAGGAGCGCGCAGGCGGTACCGATGATTCCGGATCCCGCGACCACCTGGTGGACGGGGAAGATTTCGGCCGCGAGCCCCGCCAGTGCCATCCCGAGGCCCTGGACGGTCATCAGCCCGGCGGTGAGCAGCGTCATGGCCCGGCCGCGCAGCTCCTGGGGCACGGCGTCGACGAACCACTGGTCGAGCCCGATCACATAGGCGGCGCCCGCGCCCGCCAGCGCGAGGGCGGCCAGGGCGAGCGGCAGTCCGGGGCGGACCGCGTACACGAGCAGCGGGAGCAGGCCGACGGCGGCGACCGGGAGGACGATCCGGGAGCGGTTACGGGGGCTGAGCGCGGACCCGACGAACAGTTCGGCCCCGATGTGTCCGACGGCCATGGCGCAGAGCAGCAGGCCGAGCGCGGCGGGCGAGGCCCCGATCTCGTCGGCGTACGGGGCGGCGAGCGCCTCGGGGGCCACGACGAACATGGCGGGCAGCCAGAACAGCAGCATCAGGGCGCGGATGCGGCGGTCGCCCAGGACGAGACGGGCTCCGGAGAGCGACTCCTTGAGGAGGGTCCCACCGCGGTCACCGGTGGCGGCGCGGGCGGGGCGGTCGCGGGTGCCGAAGCGGAGCAGGGCGGCCGAGCAGAGGAACGTCACCACGGTGACGGTGATCGCGCCGCGCGGGGACAGCACGGTGAGCAGCACCCCTCCGGCGCCGAACCCGATGAGCATCGCGCTCTGCGAGACGATCCGCAGGAGCGAGCGGCCCAGCACGTAGAGGTCGCCCTCGCCGAGGATGTCGGTGAGCGCCGCCATCCGGGTCCCGGTGAAGACGGGTGCGATCGCGGCGACCAGGCAGCGCAGGGCGAGGAGTCCGGCGACCGGGGTGGCGGGCACGAGCATCACGGCGACGCAGGCCGCGCAGAGCAGATCGCAGACGACCAGGACGCGGCGGGCCGGGTAGCGGTCGGCGACCCCGGCGAAGAGCGTGCCGCCGACGATGTACGGGAGCAGCCCCAGCGCGAACGTGAGCGCGCTGAGCAGGGGGGAGCCGGTGAGGTCGTAGACGAGCACGGTGAGCGCCAGTTCGCTGACGACGACGCCGAGGAGCGAGAGCAGGTGCGCGGCGAAGACGGACCGGAATTCGGCGACGGCGAAGACGGCGCCGTAGCCGCGCGGGGCGTCGGGGGCCGGTGCCTCGGCGGCCTCCCGGAGCGTGGGCCCGGGGCCCGGGTCACGGTGGGCGTCACGCTCCGGGGGCGGAGCCGGGACCTGCGCCGCCGGGGCGGGCGGGGTACGGGGTGTGTCCGCCGGGGCGGGGCTGTCGGTCGGCATGGGACGAGCCTGGGGCCGGACGCGTCGGACTCGTAGACTTTCGGCTGGGGACGAATGTTCCGGACCGCCGGGCGAGGGAGACGTGTGCCGTTCCAGCTGCACTTCGGCGAGAGCGATCTGCTGCGCTGCCGGTTCGCGCTGTCACCGCTGTTCGAGACCCAGGAGGCGGTGCGCACCCTCTCCCGCCCCTACCGCCACGGCTACCACCTGCCGTGGCTCCGCCGGATCCAGCAGGCGGCCGCGACCCTGGACCTGGAGCCTCTGTGGCTGCTGATGCCGGACGCCGGCCACAACCCGGACTTCATCTGCCCGCCGCCGATCGGGCCGCTCGCGACGTTCGAGGAGGAGATCGCGGCCGTCCGGGCGACCGATCCGGAGGTGGCGCGGGCCGACATGGCGCTGGCCCTGGCGGACCGGCCCGGCGGGGCCGCGTCGGCGACGGGGCGGCGGCTGCTGGCCGATCCGGCGCGGTCCGTGGGCGAGCTCGCCGGTCTGCTGGAGCGGGCCTGGCAGGTGCTGATCGAGCCGTACTGGCCCCGGCTCCGGGCGCTGCTGGAAGCGGACATCGCCTACCACTCCCGGCGGCTCGCGGACAGCGGCCTGGAACAGCTGCTGGGCGAGGTGAGCCCGCGGCTGAGCTGGAACGGTTCGACGCTCACCCTGGCCGGGACCCGGGGAGACCACCAGCGGGTGCTGGGCGGGCAGGGGCTGGTGCTGATGCCGAGCGTCTTCGTCTGGCCGGAGGTGGTGGGCGGACACGAGGAACCGTGGCAGCCGGGGCTGATCTATCCGGCGCGCGGTATCGGCGGGCTGTGGTCCCCCAGCGGTGACCGGACACCCGAGGCGCTCGCCCGGCTGCTGGGCCGGGTCAGGGCCGACGTGCTGTGCGCGCTGGACGAACCGGCCGGGACCAGCGCGCTGGCGCACCGGCTGGGCCTCGCCGCATCGTCCGTGTCGGCCCATCTGTCCGTGCTGCGCGGGGCGGGGCTGCTGACCTCACGGCGTTACGGGCACCAGGTGCTGTACGAGCGCACCCCGCTGGGGATCGCGCTGGCCGCCTCGGACTGAAGGCGCGCCCGAGAGGGCCGTACGGATCACGGACGGTGTCGCACCGCGACGCTCGGTGACCGTTATGTCACGATGGCCCACGTTTCCCTGCGTTCCCTCTGCTCGTTCCGCTCTGCCTGCTCTCCCCGTGCTCCGTATCGTCACGTCACCGCCGTCCGAGGGGTCTGGATGTCCGGCCGCAGAATCGTCCCCCGCGCTCTCCCCCGTACCGTCCACGTCCTGGCCGCCCTCGCCCTGGCGACCGCTCTCACCGCGGGCTGCTCGACGCCGGAGCCGCGCGTCACCGGGATCGCCGAGGAGGGGGACGAACTCGTCCGGGGCGAACCCGCCCCGAGCGCGGCCTCCCCGTTCTGGGTCGACCCGAACAGCGACGCGGCCCGCCAGGTGCGTACCTGGGAGAAGGAGGGGCGCGACGCGGAGGCGAAGATCCTGCGGCGGATCTCCGGCCGGCCGGTGGCCGACTGGCCCGCGTGGGACGACCCGGCCCCGGGGATCCGGGCCGCCGCGCGGTCCGCCGCCCGCACGAAGAAGACCATCCTGCTCGTGGCGTACAACATCCCGCACCGCGACTGCGGGCTGTACTCCGCGGGCGGCGCGAAGGACGCGGACGCCTACCGTTCCTGGATCAAGGAGTTCGCCGACGCCGTCGGGGACGCGCCCGCGACCGTGATCCTGGAGCCGGACGCCCTCCCCCACATCACGGACGGCTGCACCCCGCCCGAGCACCACGCCGAGCGCTACCAGCTCCTCTCCGAGGCCGTGGACACGCTCAAGGCCCGCCCGAACACCAAGGTCTACCTGGACGCGGGCAACCCGGACTGGATCGACGAGCCGGCCAAGATGGCACAGCCGCTGCGGCAGGCCGGCGTCGACCGGGCCGACGGCTTCTCGCTGAACGTCTCCAACTTCCAGTCCAACGACAGCGTGAAGACGTACGCGGGCCGGCTCTCCGACGCGGTGGGCGGCTCGCACTTCGTGATCGACACCAGCCGCAACGGCAACGGCCCCCTGTCCGGGGGCCGTGACGAGGCCTGGTGCAATCCGCCGGGCCGGGGGCTCGGCACGCCGCCTACCACCGACACCGGCGCCGACCGGCTCGACGCCTATCTGTGGATCAAGCGGCCGGGCGACTCCGACGGCACCTGCCGGGGCGGCCCGCCGGCCGGCGACTGGTGGCCGGAGTACGCACTCGGCCTCGCCCGGCGCGCCGCCTCCTGAGGCCGTCGCGCACGCTCCCGCGGGCCCGCGCCACCCCGCGCTCTCAGCTCCGGGCGAAGATCGGCTCCCAGCGCTTCGACGAGTGGTCCTTGGGCGTGCGGGCGCCGCTGAGGGAGATCGTCTTCTCGCTGCCGATGCCGACCAGCACCAGGCGGTTCTCGTACTCCCCGCCGCCGGGTGCGATGTCCCAGGCGATCAGCCGCCTGCTGTCGACCCAGGCGAGGAGTTCCTGGCCCCGCAACTTGGCAACGCGCTTGCCCGTCCGGGGGTCGAGGACCTGGGTCGCGGTGGTCCTCACACCGCCCGCGAAGGGCCCGGCGACGAGGCCGCCGTCCGGGGAGAGACCCGCGGGCGCGAACATGAGGTCCACGTGGGCCTCCTCGGCCGGTACGGTCACCTTCCTGCCGTCGAAGTCGCGGTAGACGACGCCGGGGGCCATGTTGATGGGCTCGTACAGCAGGGTGCCGTCGGTGTTGAAGCGCAGGTTCTCGCCGGAGCCGTAGTTCCCGCCGCCGCCGGAGTACGCGGGCAGCGCATGCCAGTCCGAGGCCCCCGTGGCCACGTCGACGACGGCGAACCCGGTGCGGCAGGGCACGCGCCACGGCTCCAGGTCGTCGTTCACCTGGACCTTGTGGGACCAGTAGGCGCGGTCCGGGTTCTTGTCGTACGTGGTGGCCACCAGCTTGCTGCCGTCGGGCGAGAAGAAGAGGCCGCCGACGCCCTGGGCCAGCGGGATCCAGCGGGTCACCTCCCCGGTACGGAGGTCGAGCAGCCCGATGCGGGGGGCCGGCAGTTCGCGTTCCAGGACGGCGGCGGTCCGCATGCCGGGCGCGACGGCGAGGAAGGACCAGCGCTCGTCCACCTCGTACCGGCCGGTCTGCTGGTTCAGCACCGAGTAGGTCCGCTCGACGATCTCGTCGCGGTTGGGCTGCTGGACCTTCTTCGAGGTGGAGTACGCGGCGAGGACCTGATCACCGACGGCGATCCGGTCGCGCGGCGGGGACTGGTCGACGTGGCTCTGGACGTCGTGGCCGGAGACCTCGCCGCCGGCCACCTGGATCCCCTGCCCCCGGCCGTTGTCCGGGCCGTCCGCGCCGGACATCGCGGGCACGCCCACGGCCGCGGCGACGACCAGGGCCGCGGTGGCCGCGGCGGCGGCGAGGGTGCGGGCCCGGCGACGCCGTCGTTCGGCGAGAACCCGGTCGGCGAAGCCGGAGCGCGGGGGCGGGACGTCGGCGGCCTGCTCGCGCAGGGAGTCACGGACGAGTTCCTCGACGTTCACGGTCGTACCTCCACGGCGGCGAGACTGCGGGACAGCGGCTTCTCCACGGCGGATCCGTCGAGGGCGGTGAGTTCGGGCGCGTGGGCGCGCAGCCTGGCCAGGGAGCGGTGGGTGGTGGACCGCACGGTGCCGACGGAGCAGCCGAGGAGGCTCGCCACGTCGGCCTCGGGCAGATCCTCGAAGAAGCGCAGCACGAGGACGGTGCGCTGCCGGGCGGTGAGCCGGGACAGGGCCTCACGCATCACGAGACGCAGGTCGGCGGCTCCCGCCCCGTCCGTGCCGTTGCCGCGGTCGGGCGGTTCGGCGACCGTCACCTCCCGTCTGCGCCCCTTCAGCCGCCAGCGGCTGACCTGCTGCCGGTAGAGGATCTGGCGTACGTACGCCTCGGGTTCGTCGATCCGGCCCCAGCGGCCGGCGGCCTTGAGCAGCGCGTTCTGCAACAGGTCCTCGCCCGCGTGGCGGTCCCCGCCGCTGAGCAGCACGGCCGTCTTCAGCAACGCCGTCGAACGGTTGCTCACGAACTCCCGGAAGCTCTCCTGGCCTGCCGCGTCCACGGTCACCTTCTCTTTCCGGCGGGCCCCCTGCCCTCCCTGACCGTACTGACGCGCGCGGGTGCTCCCCGCTATGCCTCCTCAGGCGACCTTGACCCACTTCGCCTCGGAGGGGACCCCGTCGGTGTCCGTGACGAAGAGCATGTACCAGCCGGGCGGCACGAGCGTGGGGTCGTCCGGCACGGTCACGCTCAGCTTGCCGTCGCCCTTCTTCAGGCCCAGCTCGATGGAGCGCTGCTCCACGTCGGTGGTGTGGGTGACGGCGCTCGGCCGCATCAGCCGGGCGGTGGCGATCCGGTCCGCGTCGGCGCTCTCGTACACGACCGTCGTGCCGCGCTCGGCGTCCTCGGGGCCGTTCCCGATCACCGGGCGCTTGTCCTTGCCGCGGTGCAGGGCGGGCGGGGTGTAGACCTCCATGCGCTGCTCGAACTTGCCGAGCTTGGTGTTGTCCTTGTCGCCGTAGAGCGAGTCGGAGCCGAAGGTCGCCACCCGCCCGTCGGGCAGCAGCAGCGCCTCGGAGTGGTAGTTGCGCCCCACGGTCGGCTCGGCGGCTTCCTTGAAGGTGTTGGTCTTCGGGTCGTAGGACTGCGCCTTCAGGATGTTGCTGTCCCCGCGGCCCCGGTAGTCCTCGGATCCGCCGCTGGTGAAGACGGTGTCGTCGGGCATGATCACGCTGTTCAGGTAGCGCGTGCCCTGCGGCAGGTCGGGGCCCTGCTCGAAGGCCGGGCTGTCCTGCTTCAGGTCGATGACGGCCGTGCGGGCCGTGGACTTCTTGGACTCGCCGACCCCGCCGCCGCCCAGCACCATCACCTTCTGGTCCTGCACGGGCGGCAGCATCAGCGAGGCCGCCGTCTCCAGCTGGTCGGTGTCGGTCAGCCCCGGGACCTTGGTGAAGGTGTTCTTCTTCAGGTCCCAGATCCCGGGCTCGCGCCCCTTGTCGGCCGGGCCGTAACCGGCGTTGGCCCCCGGGTAGAAGAGCTTGCCGCCCTTGGTGAGGAAGAGCGCCGGGTAGGTCGGGAAGTAGTGGAAGGGGCCCTTGGCCCACTTCTTGGTCTTCGGGTCGTAGATCTCGTTGTCGCCCGGCAGGATCGCGCCGACGTCGTCGAGACCGGAGACGGAGAGCACCCGGCCGTCCTCCAGGCCGACGAGCGTGGGATACCAGCGGGCTTCCTTCATGGGGTCGACCTTGATGTACTTCTCCGCCGTCGGGTCGAACTCGTAGGCGGCGCGGATCCCCTGGAAGTCCTGCTTGTCCATGGTGATCTTCTCGGCGAGGCCGTAGGAGTTGGCGGCCTCCTTGCCCTTCAGACCGACGATCTCGTACTGGGCCGCGTCCGTCGCCACCGCGTCCGGGCCGTCGTCCACCGCCTCGACGAAGACCCGCTGTTCGGCGGCGGTCACCTTGGTCTTCCACGGCTTCATCTGGCCGCTCTCGAAGTAGTCGACCTCGAACTCGCGCTTGGCCTTGGGCACGGTGACGTCGAACCTGGCCCGGTACTCGACACCGGAGGGCGAGCGGAAGACCGTGCCCTTCTTGAGCTTCAGCGGCTTGTCCGGGTTCTCGTTCTTGACCCGCATCCCGCCGCCGGCCCGCTTCACCTTGTCGTCGAGCACCTCGTAGCGGGCGGTGCCGCCCGCGATCAGGAGGCGGCCGTCGGGGAGCTGGGCGTGGCCGCCGCAGAAGAAGTCCTCCGGGGTGGGGATCTTCTGAAAGGTGTTCTCGGCCGGGTCCCACAGCACGGTGTCGAAGGTGCCCTCGTCGAAGTTCTTCTCGTCGTTGCCGGAGCCCGCGACGATCAGCACCTTCCCGGTGTGCAGGAGCGCCGCGTGGATGGCGTTGGTGCGGTACTCCTTCGGGATGCTCACGCGCTCCCAGGAGCCGTACTCCGCCTTGTACGCCGGCTGGTCGATCTTGTACGCGTGGTACCTGTCCTCGGCGAAGGAGAGGGCCGCCGGAGCGTTCAGCCCGGCGAGCAGCACCACCGCGCCGCCGCCCAGGAGCGTCTTCTTCATCTTCTTCGAGGGCTGGTAGGCCATGGCTCAGTTCCCTCCTGCGGTGGTGGTGGCGGTGGTGGCGCTCGCCGTGGTGGTCGCCTGCGGGGCGGGGGTCGTGGTCGCGGTGACGTACGACGGTTCGGGCGACGGGGGCGCCGGGACGGGGACGGCGCGCGCGGCCCCGACGCGCTTGTCCTGCCGGACGGTCCAGGCCCACACGAGAACCGGGGAGAGGGATATCGCGAGGCCGAGCGTCGCCCAGGTCCGCATCGCCACATGGGTGTGGTCGAGGTACACCGACGCGGCGAGCGAGGAGAGCAGGACCGCCGCCCAGGCGAGGTGGATACGGAAGGTGAGCAGCCGGTCCGGGGAGACCTGGCCGCCCTTGGGCGTGACGACGAACCGGCCGTCCGTGCGCAGGACGGCCGAGCCGAGCGACTTCAGGTAGATCGGCGCGGAGAGCGCGGACATGGCCATGCCCGCCAGGCCGCCGGAGCCCTCGGGTTCGTGCGGCGAGACGTTGTGCCGGCGGTTCCAGAGGTAGAGCCCGATCTGGAGGGCGGCGGCGTCGCTGTAGAGCATCAGCCAGATGGAGGCGGCGACCTGGGTGCCGGACGCCCCGAACCAGAGGAACAGCACACAGCTCAGAATGCCGAGCAGCCAGTTCACGGCGGTCATCGGGTAGTAGACGAGCATCAGCGTGTAGCTGAGGAGGCGGCCGGGGGGCACCCGGAACAGCGCCTTGCCGTACTGCTTGAACAGCGTCTCGTACGTTCCCCGGGACCAGCGCAGCTGCTGGGTGAAGAAGTCCGTCCAGGAGGCGGGCCCCTCGCCCACGGCGAGCACGTCGGGGGTGTAGACGGAACGCCAGTAGTGCCCGGTGCGCGGGTTGCGTCGGCGGTGGATCTCGAAACCGGTGGCCATGTCCTCGGTGATCGAGTCGTACAGGCCGCCGACCTGCCGCAGCGCGGCGATGCGCACGACGTTGTTGGTGCCGACGAACATCGGGGCGCCGTAGCGGTTGCCCGCCCGCTGGATCAGGGCGTGGAAGAGGAACTGCTGCGACTCGGCGGCCTTGGTGACGGCCGAGTCGTAGTTCCCGTAGACCTGCGGTCCGACGACGAAGGCGACGTCCGGGTCGCGGAAGTAGCCCATCATCCGCTCCAGGAAGTTGGGCATGGGCACGTGGTCGGTGTCGACGGAGGCGAAGAAGTCGTAGTCACCGCCGTGCAGGGCGATCCAGGCGTTGTAGTTGCCGTGCTTCGTCCTCGCCTTGTGGACGCCCTTGTCGCGGTTCCACTCGGGGACCCCGCGCCGGGTGAAGTGGTGGACGCCGAGCTCCGCGCAGAGCATCCGGGCCCCGGGGTCGTCGCCCTCGTCGAGCAGCCAGACGTCCATCGGGCCGGCGTGCGTGAGCCGGACGGCCCCCTTGAGGGTGGCGCGGACCATGGAGAGGGGTTCCTTGCCGGGGACGTACGTGGTCAGGAACGCGACCCGGGTGCCCGGCTCGGGCGTCACCGGGACGGGGTCGCGCGCGACGAGCGTGGCGTGCGCGATGGAGACCACGTTGACCAGCATGAACAGCTCGATCAGGGCGATCGACACCAGCATCACGGTGTCGGCGACGACCAGCCAGCGCTCCCCGTTCTCCCGCTCGGTCCAGTGCGTGGGCCAGACCAGGTACAGCAGGAGGATCCCGGTGAGCACCGGGGCGAGCGTCATCAGCAGGACCGCCCTTATTCGGTGCTTCTCCGTCGAGAGCAGGCTCTTGTACCGCACCCGGTACCCCGTCGGATCCGGCTCCGTGAGCGGACCCGCGAGCCGGCTGTAGGTGTCGTAGTCGTAGCCCTCCGACCGCACCGTGCCTCCCAGTGTCGAACGGGTTGATATCCCCACAGAAGGGGACGGCTAACGGCGTGTCGACTTGGCAGGTCCGAGTGAGCGGTTTTTGGTCCGGAACCGCAAAAGCCCCCGGGCGTGTGGCGGCGGGGGCTTTTCGGGTGAACGCGGGACGGGTCCGCGCGGACGGTGCGTCAGGAGGTCAGGCGCCCCCGAGGTACCGCTCCACGGTGTCGACCTTCGAGGTCAGACCGTCGGTGACGCCGGGCCGGATGTCGGCCTTCAGCACCAGGGAGACGCGACCGGCGCGGGCCTCGACGGCGGCAACGGCGCGCTTGACGACGTCCATGACCTCGTCCCACTCCCCCTCGACGGAGGTGAACATGGCGTCGGTGCGGTTGGGGAGCCCGGATGCGCGGACGACCCGTACGGCGTCGGCGACGTACTCCCCGACGTCCTCACCGACACCGAGCGGCGAGACCGAGAAGGCGACGATCATGCGCTGACCGTGCCCTCGCGGCGGGCGCGGGCGGCGATGACGCCGTCGGCCTCGTACTTCTTGAGGAGCTTGTCGCCGTAGAGGCCACCGAAGGGGATGACGGCAAGGAGGAAGAAGAAGGCGACGCGCTTGAGGGGCCACTTGGCCTTGACCCACACGTCGAGCAGGAACAGCACGTAGACCGTGAAGAGGAGGCCGTGCAGCGCACCGAGCGGCGGCATGAGGAAGTCGATGTCCGAGACCCGCATGAGCAGCGAGCCGAAGATCAGCAGCGCCGGGAAGGAGAGCGCCTCGGGGAGCGAGATGAGGCGCAGCCGGTGCAGGGCGGAAGCGGTCTTGATGTCCACAGGGGCACCTTCGGTGGGAGGGTCGCGAGGGCTTGTGAACCCAGGCACAAGCCGCCCCCATTGTGGCATCGAGCCGGTACGTCCCCGGAGCCGGGGGCCACGGCGGCGACGGCCGCGCGTATCGCCGCATATCAGGGCCGGTCCGGGCGCGCATCAGGGGAGCATCAGGGGCGTAACGGCTGTGCGGGACCTGGCTCGGGGGCCGGGCGGAGGGCTACCGTCGAGGCGTGGCGATGTTCCGACTCCAAGGCAGCAAGACGCTCGCCGTCGATCTGACCGGCGACGCCGTCAAGGCGAAGAACGGCTCGATGGTCGCGTACGACGGCCGGATGACCTTCAAGAAGATGTCCGGCGGCGGTGAGGGGATCCGCGGCATGGTGACCCGCCGGCTGACCGGCGAGCAGATGACCGTGATGGAGGTGTCCGGTCAGGGCACCTGCTACTTCGCCGACCGGGCGAGCGAGATCAACCTGGTCGCGCTGCACGGCGACACGCTGTACGTGGAGGCGAGCAATCTGCTGGCCACCGACGCCGGGCTGCGCACGGGCACGACGTTCACCGGGCTGCGCGGCGGGGCGAGCGGCAACGGCCTGTTCACCACCACCGTGGAGGGCACCGGGCAGGCGGCGATCACGTCGGACGGCGCGGCGGTGCTGCTGCGGGTGTCGCCGCAGTACCCGCTGATGGTCGACCCCGGCGCGTACATCGCCCATCAGGGCCGGCTGCAACAGCACTTCCAGGCCGGGGTGAACTTCCGGACGCTGATGGGCGAGGGCTCGGGCGAGGCGTTCCAGATCCGGTTCGAGGGCGAAGGGCTGGTCTACGTACAGCCCAGCGAGCGCAACACCGTCGGGGGCGATGTCTGATGCCGTTCCGGGAGATCAACTCCAAGATGGTCGAGGCCACTCTCGCCCCCGGCCAGAAGCTGTTCAGCCAGCGCGGCGCGATGCTGGCGTACCGGGGCGAGGTGTCCTTCACGCCGAACATCCAGGGCGGCCAGGGCGGCGTCGCCTCGATGATCGGCCGGCGGGTGGCGGGCGAAGCCGCGCCGCTGATGACGGTCGAGGGCTCGGGCACGGTGATGTTCGGCCACGGCGGCCACCACATCCAGGTGATCAGCCTGTCCGGCGACACCCTGTACGTGGAGGCCGACCGGCTGCTCGCGTTCGACGGGACGCTCCAGCAGGGCACGATGTTCATGGGCTCGCAGGGCGGGGTGATGGGCATGGTGCGCGGCCAGGTGACCGGCCAGGGCCTGTTCACCACGACGCTCACGGGCCACGGCGCGGTCGCGGTGATGGCGCACGGCGGAGTGATCGAGCTGCCGATCACGCCCGGCCGGGAGGTCCATGTGGACCCGCAGGCCTACGTCGCCCACCACGGGGAGGTCCGCAACAAGCTGTCCACGGCCGTCGGCTGGCGGGACATGGTGGGGCGCGGCTCCGGCGAGGCGTTCCAGCTGGAGCTGAGCGGGAGCGGCGCGGTGTACGTCCAGGCATCGGAGGAGAAGCTGTGAGCACGCCCGTGGTCTTCGATCCGATGACGCTGCCGTCGGACGACAACGTCAACTCCTACACCTTCTGCGTGGAGCTCAAGGGGAGCCGGTGGTTCCTGCAGAAGGGCAAGATGATCGCCTACTACGGGCAGATCCAGTTCGACGGCATCGGGCACGGGCGGTTCGAGCGGCTGGTGCGCTCCAGCTTCCATTCGCCTCTGCACGCGAGCGACTGGGTGGTGGCGGAGGGCAGCGGGAAGATGCTGCTGGCCGACCGGGCCTTCGATGTGAACTCCTTCGACCTGGAGGACGGGAACCTCACCATCCGGTCCGGGAACCTGCTGGCGTACCAGCCGACGATGGCGCTGAAGCAGTCGATCGTGCCGGGGTTCGTGACGCTGATCGGCACGGGGAAGTTCGTGGCCGCGTCGAACGGTCCGGTGGTGTTCATGGAGCCCCCGCTGCGGGTGGATCCGCAGGCGCTGGTGGGCTGGGCCGACTGCCCCTCCCCCTGCCACCACTACGACCACGGGTACCTGACGGGCGTGATGGGCGGCTTCCGGTCACTGACGGGGATCGGCGGGACGTCGGGCGAGGAGCACCAGTTCGAGTTCGTCGGGGCGGGCACGGTGCTGCTCCAGTCGTCCGAGGCGCTGATGGCGGAGCAGGCGGCGGGCGTCGTGCCGAACGAGCCCGGCGTGCCGGGCGGTGGGGGTCAACACGGCTCCAGTCCGCGCATGCCCGGCCAGCTGGGGGACCTCCAGCGTCGCTTCGGCTTGTGAGCGGTAGTCTGCGGAGTGTGACGTCGAACGTCTGCGCCGGTAGTCACACTCCCCAGCCCTCCCTTATTTCGTCCGGCTTTCAACTTCTTAGGTAGAATCCATATATGGAGACCGAGACGGCCACCCGCTGGCTGAGCGACACGGAGCAGTGCGCCTGGCGCACCCACCTGGACGTCAGCAGGCTGCTGATGCACCAACTGGAGAAGGACCTCCAGCCGTTCGGCCTGACCATGAACGACTACGAGATCCTGGTCAACCTCTCCGAGTCGGACGACCAGCGGATGCGGATGAGCGACCTCGCCGCCGCCACCCTCCAGTCCAAGAGCCGGCTCTCGCACCAGGTCACCCGGATGGAGACCGCCGGCCTTGTGCGGCGGACCCACTGCGAGTCGGACCGGCGCGGGCTGTTCGCCGTGCTCACCGAGCACGGTGCGGAGACCATGCGCAAGGTCGCACCGCACCACGTCGACTCGGTGCGGCAGCACTTCATGGACCTGCTGTCCCCCGAGGCGCTCGCCGAGCTGCACGCGGCGCTGACCCCGATCGCGGAACACCTGCGCGGCAAGCGCGGCAAGCTGTAGCGGCCGGGCGCGCCGGGTCCTCCGGGCGCGTCAGGCCTTGGGAGCGCCGGGTCCGTCAGGCCGGGCGCGGCAGCCACAGCCGGAAGGCCGCGCCGCCCCCGTCCGCGCGGTGCACCGTCAGTGTTCCGCCGTGGCGCGCGGCGACGTCCCGGGCGATGGCCAGGCCCAGCCCGGCGCCGCCGTCGTCCCGGCTGCGGGCGTCGTCCAGCCGGACGAACCGTTCGAAGATCCGCTCCCGCTCGCCCTCGGGAACGCCGTCCCCGTCGTCCCGGACCTCCACGCGTACGCCGCGCCCGTCGGCCGCCACCGACACCGCGACGCGCTCCGCGGCGTGCCGCTGGGCGTTGTCCAGCAGGTTGCCGATCACCCGGGACAGCTGCCCGCGCGACCCGTTCACCTCGAACGCGCCGCCCTCCGGGACCTCCACCGCCACCGTGATCCGGTCCCCGGTGCGCTGCGACACCTCCTCGCGGACCAGCGCGCCCAGCTCCACCGTCCCGCCGCCGGGCTTCTCCCCCGCGTCCAGCCGGGCCAGCAGCAGCAGGTCCGCCGCCAGCACCTGGAGCCGTACGGTGTCGGCGACCGCGCCCGGGAGGTCCAGCAGCTCCGGGTGGGCCTCGGCCACCTCCAGCTGGGTGCGCAGCGAGGCGATCGGGGAGCGCAGCTCGTGCGAGGCGTCCGCGACGAACCGCCGCTGCCGCTCCACCGACGCCTCCAGGACGGTCAGCGTCTCGTTCGTCGTCCGGGCCAGCGCCGCGATCTCGTCCCGCGAACCGGGCTCCGGCACCCGGCGGGCCAGGTCCTCCGAGGCGGTGATCGCCGCCATCTCGCGGCGGATGCCCTCGACCGGGCGCAGCGCCCGGCGGGTCACCAGCCAGGTCACCCCGGCGACGACCACCAGCAGCACCGGCAGTCCGGTCAGCATCGCCCCGCGCACCGTGTTCACGGCCTCCTGCTCGGCGGCGAGGGGGGCGCCCGCGGACACGGTCAGGGTGACCCCGTCGGGGGTGGTCGCCTCGACGGCGGCGAAACGGTAGTCGGCGGTGGTGCGGTCGACGGTGGCGGTGCCGTCGGAGAAGTCCGGGTCGTCGTTGGAGACCTCGCCCCGGCCCGGGCGGCTGGTGTCGTCGCCCCCGTCATCGCCCCCGTCGTCCCCGTCGTCGTCATCGTCGCCGGGCGACGGAGAGGCCCCCGCCGGGGCCGAGGGCACCGGGGTGACATCGCTCGTGCCGGTGCCGGTGACGGCCCGCAGGTCCTGCGAGACGAGGACGACCCGGCCCTCCTCGTCGGTCACCTGGACGGGGTGGTCCTCCTCGTCGTCCAGCTCCACCTCGCCGTACGGGGTGCCCGTGGCCAGCTCCCCGGCCACCTCGCGGGCCGCCACCTCGGCCTGGAGGTCCGCCTGGTCGATCAGGTTGGCCCGCAGGACCATCAGCACGGCCAGGCCGGCCCCGATCAGGGCGACGGCGACGACCAGGGTGGCCCCGAGGGCGGCCCTGGCCCGTACGGACCTCACTTCGCCTCCAGCCGGTAGCCGGCGCCGCGCACCGTACGGATGGTGGCGGCGCCCAACTTGCGGCGCAGGGTGGAGATGTAGACCTCGACGATGTTCGGGTCGCCGTCGTAGGCGAAGTCCCAGACGTGCTCCAGGATCTCCGCCTTGCTGACCAGCTGCCCGGCGCGCAGGGCGAGTTGCTCCAGCACGGCGAACTCCTTGGCGGTGAGGGTGACTTCCTCCTCGTCGCGGATCACGCGGCGCGCGGCGGTGTCGATGCGCAGGGACCCGACGGTCAGGACGGGCGCGGCGCTCGCGGCCCCCCGGCGGCGCAGCAGGGCGCGGACGCGGGCGACGAGGACGACGTAGCTGAAGGGCTTGGTCAGATAGTCGTCGGCGCCGGTGTCCAGGCCCTCGGCCTCGTCGTACTCGCCGTCCTTGGCGGTCAGCATGAGGATCGGCACCTCGTGCCCGGCGGCGCGCAGGTTCGAGCAGACGCGGTAGCCGTTCATGCCGGGCAGCATGATGTCGAGGATCACCAGGTCGTAGCCGCCCTCGCTCGCCCGGTGCAGCCCTTCCAGCCCGTCGTGCACGACATCCACGGCGAAGCCCTCGGCGGTGAGTCCCCCGGCCAGGGACACCGCGAGACGCTTCTCGTCCTCCACGATCAACAGGCGCATGCGCACAGCCTCGCAAACTCCACCTGAAGACGCCTTCAGGTGGCTTCAGGCTGCGTTCAGCATCGGGTCGGCAGTGTGGACCCCGTCAACCAGCACAGCACCTCTCGGGGAGGAAACCTCATGAAGCGCAACGTCACCATCGCAGCGATCACCGCGGCCGTTCTGATCGGCGGCACCACCGCCGCCACCGTCGCCTTCGCGGACAGCGACGGAGACCGCGACGGTACGTCCACCCGGAGCGCGAGCACCGTGAGCCTCGCGGACACCGATGCCTCGGACGACCGTACGGACGACGCTTCCGACGACCGCACCGACGACCGGGCCCCGGCCGCCGCGAAGAGCGCCCGGATCTCGCTCGACCAGGCCGTCGCCGCCGCCCTGAAGAGCGTCCCGGGCACGGTCACCGAGGCCGGTCTCGACCGGGACGACGACGACCACGACGGCCGGGCGGTCTGGGAGCTGGACCTCCGCGGCTCCGACAAGAAGTGGCACGACGTCACGGTGGACGCCACCTCCGGCAAGGTCCTGAAGACCCGCGACGACGACAACGACGACCGCGACGACCACGCGCCCCGCTCCTCCGCCGTCACCCTCAACGAGGCGGCCGCGGCCGCCCTGAAGACCGCGCCGGGCAGCGTCACGTCCATCGACCTGGACGACGACGATGACGACAACGGCAGCCGGAGCAACGTCCTGCGCTGGGACGTGGACGTCGACGGCAAGGACGGCAAGCAGCACGAGCTGCGCGTGGACGCGAAGACCGGCAAGGTCACCGTGGACCGCGACGACGACGGCGACGACGACGACCAGGACGACCGCGCGGACGACCGGAACGACCAGGGCGACGACCGGAACGACCGCGATGACCGGGACGGCGACGACGACTGACGGGAGCCCGTACGCGGCCCCGTACCCGAGAAGGCCCCCGGAGCAGGCACACACCCCGCTCCGGGGGCCTTCAGCACGCGCTCAGGCGCTCACGAACCGCCCGTCAGCCCCGCCACCAGCTCGTCCGCCGCCGCGTACGGGTCCAGGCTTCCCGCGACGATGCGTTCCGCCAGGGCGTGCAGGCGGCGGTCGCCGCGGAGGTCGGCGATCTTCTCGCGGAGCGCGGTGACCGCGATCGTCTCGACCTCGTGGGCGGCGCGGGCGGTGCGGCGCTCGGCCAGGACGCCGTGCTCCTCCATCCAGGCGCGGTGCTTCTCCAGGGCCTCGACGACCTCGTCCGTGCCCTGGCCCCGGGCGGCGACGGTCTTCACGATCGGGGGGCGCCAGTCGCCGGGGCCCCGGGACTCCCCCAGGCCCAGCATGTGGTTCAGCTCGCGGGCGGTGGCGTCCGCGCCGTCGCGGTCGGCCTTGTTGACCACGTAGACGTCGCCGATCTCCAGGATTCCGGCCTTCGCCGCCTGGATGCCGTCGCCCATGCCCGGGGCCAGCAGCACAACGGAGGTGTCCGCCTGGGAGGCGATCTCCACCTCGGACTGGCCGACGCCGACCGTCTCGACGAGGACCACGTCGCAGCCCGCCGCGTCGAGGACGCGGATGGCCTGCGGCGCGGACCAGGCGAGGCCGCCCAGGTGGCCCCGGGTCGCCATCGAGCGGATGTAGACGCCCGGGTCGGACGCGTGGTCCGACATCCGGACCCGGTCGCCCAGCAGCGCCCCGCCGGAGAACGGCGAGGACGGGTCGACGGCGAGCACGCCGACCCGTTTGCCCGCCCGGCGGTAGGCGGAGACCAGGGCCGAGGTGGAGGTGGACTTGCCGACGCCCGGCGAGCCCGTGAGCCCGACGACGTAGGCGTGGCCCGCCAGCGGCGCCAGCGCGGCCATCACCTCGCGCAGCTGCGGGGACGCCCCCTCCACCAGCGAGATCAGCCGGGCCACCGCACGCGGCCTGCCTGCTCGCGCCTGCTCGACCAGCGTGGGGACGTCCACGTCCACGTTCACCGCTCCGTTCGCCTTGCCCGTTACCCGTACGTGCTACTTGCCCGGAACGCGGATGATCAGCGCGTCGCCCTGACCGCCGCCGCCGCACAGCGCCGCCGCGCCGGTGCCGCCGCCGCGCCGCTTCAGCTCCAGGGCCAGGTGCAGGACGACCCGGGCGCCGGACATCCCGATGGGGTGGCCGAGCGCGATCGCGCCGCCGTTGACGTTGACCTTGTCCGAGGTGACGCCCAGGTCCTTCATGGACTGGACGGCGACGGCCGCGAACGCCTCGTTGATCTCGATCAGGTCGAGGTCCTCGACCGCGAGGCCGTCCTTCTTCAGGGCGTGCCGGATCGCGTTGGAGGGCTGCGACTGGAGGGAGTTGTCGGGGCCGGCGACGTTGCCGTGGGCGCCGATCTCCGCGATCCACTCCAGGCCCAGCTCCTCGGCCCTGGCCTTGCTCATCACGACGACCGCGGCGGCGCCGTCGGAGATCTGCGAGGAGGTGCCGGCGGTGATCGTGCCGTCCTTGGCGAAGGCGGGGCGCAGCTTGCCGAGGGTCTCCACGGTCGTCTCGGCGCGGATGCCCTCGTCCTGCGAGAAGAGGACCGGGTCGCCCTTGCGCTGCGGGATCTCGACCGGGGTGATCTCCGCCTCGAAGAGGCCGTTCTTCTGGGCGGCGGCGGCCCGCTGGTGGGAGAGCGCGCCGATCTCGTCCTGGGCGGCGCGGTCGAGACCGAGACGCCCGTTGTGCTTCTCGGTGGACTCGCCCATCGGGATGTTCTCGTGGGCGTCGGTGAGACCGTCGTACGCCATCGAGTCCAGCATCTCGATCGCGCCGTACTTGTAGCCCTCACGGGACTTCGGGAGCAGGTGCGGGGCGTTGGTCATGGACTCCTGGCCGCCCGCGACCACCACGTCGAACTCCCCGGCGCGGATGAGCTGGTCGGCCAGCGCGATGGCGTCGAGCCCGGACAGGCACACCTTGTTGACGGTGAGCGCGGGGACGTTCATCGGGATGCCGGCCTTGATCGCGGCCTGCCGGGCGGGAATCTGGCCCGCGCCGGCCGTGAGCACCTGGCCCATGATCACGTACTGGACCTGGTCACCGCCGATGCCGGCCCGGTCCAGGGCCGCCTTGATCGCCGCGCCACCGAGCTCGGCGGCGGAGAAGCTCTTCAGGGAGCCGAGGAGACGGCCCATGGGCGTCCGGGCGCCCGCGACGATCACTGAGGTGGTGGTACCGGTCGTTGCTGGCATGGGCACGGCCCCTTGGGATCGGATGTGAACGAGGGTTTACCTGAATGTACTGAGCGGTACCGCGCCCGTCATCCGGCTACCGGTGTGACGGCGCGCACGTTGCGTAACCATGGCGGGAGCGCGGCACTCGATCCATGCTGAATCCATGTTGACGCGCATCGATCACATCGGGATCGCCTGTTTCGACCTGGACAAGACGGTCGAGTTCTACCGTGCCACGTACGGGTTCGAGGTGTTCCACTCGGAGATCAACGAGGAGCAGGGCGTCCGGGAGGCCATGCTCAAGATCAACGAGACCTCGGACGGCGGGGCTTCCTACCTCCAGCTCCTGGAGCCCACCCGGGAGGACTCGGCCGTGGGCAAGTGGCTGGCGAAGAACGGGGAAGGCGTGCACCACATCGCCTTCGGTACGGAGGACGTGGACGGGGACGCCGCGGACATCCGCGAGAAGGGCGTCCGGGTGCTGTACGACGAGCCCAGGACGGGGTCCATGGGGTCCCGGATCACGTTCCTGCACCCCAAGGACTGCCACGGTGTCCTCACCGAACTGGTCACGAGCCGGACGGAGCACTGACCTCCGCATACCCGGCCCGGTAGAGTGGGCGGTTCCGGGCCGGGGCCGGGTCGGGGCCGTACCGCGTCCTCGTCGTTTGTCTGTCACCATTCCCCGGGGGACCGCTCGTCGGCGAGCCCCCCGTGTGCAGAGTTACGACCAGGGTTGGGGTCTCCCCTGCTCGAAGAGTGTGAGAGCTCGGGGAAGGATGGGACCGCGCAGTGCGGGGCTACGAACGCCAGGAGAGCCACCGAGCTGAAGACGACCATCTCTCGCGGTTCGAAGCCGAGATGGACCGGCTGAAGACCGACCGGGAGAAGGCCGTCCAGCACGCCGAGGACCTCGGTTACCAGGTCGAGGTCTTGCGCGCCAAGCTGCACGAGGCCCGGCGCAATCTCGCGACCCGTCCCGCCTACGACAGCGCGGACATGGGCTACCAGGCCGAGCAGATGCTGCGGAACGCGCAGGTCCAGGCCGAGCAGATGCGCAGCGACGCCGAGCGCGAGCTGCGCGAGGCCCGGGCCCAGACGCAGCGGATCCTGCAGGAGCACGCCGAGCACCAGGCGCGCCTCCAGGCCGAGTTGCACACCGAGGCCGTTCAGCGCAGGCAGCGGCTCGACCAGGAGCTGGCGGAACGCCGCCAGACCGTCGAGTCGCATGTCAACGAGAACGTCGCCTGGGCCGAACAGCTGCGCGCCCGCACCGAGTCGCAGGCCCGCCGGCTGCTGGAGGAGTCCCGCGCCGAGGCCGAACAGGCGCTGGCCGCGGCCCGCGACGAGGCCGCCCGGCTGGCGGAGGAGACCCGTCGGCGGACCGGCTCGGAGACCGAGACCGCCAGGACCGAAGCCGAAGCGATCCTGCTGCGCGCCCGCAAGGACGCCGAGCGCCTGCTCGGGGCCGCCTCCACCCAGGCGCAGGAGGCCACCAGCCACGCGGAGCAGCTGCGCTCCAGCACGACCGCGGAGACCGACCAGACCCGCCGGCAGACCGCCGAGCTGAACCGCACCGCCGAGCAGCGCCTCTCGGAGGCGGAGACCCGGCTGCGCGAGTCCCGCCTGGAGGCCGAGAAGGTCCTCTCCGAGGCGAAGGAGGCCGCCGGCAAGCAGCTGGCCGCCGCCGAGTCGCAGAACGAACAGCGCACCCGTACGGCCAAGTCGGAGATCGCCCGGCTGGTCGGCGAGGCCACCAAGAGCACCGAGGCGCTGAAGGAGGAGGCCGAGCAGGCCCTCGTCGACGCCCGGGCCGAGGCGGAGCGGCTGGTCGCCGAGGCGGGCGAGAAGGCCCGTACGGTCGCCGCCGAGGACGCCGCCGCCCAGCTGGCGAAGGCGGCCCGCAGCGCCGAGGAGGTGCTCACCAAGGCCTCCGAGGACGCGAAGTCGACCACGAGGGCGGCGAGCGAGGAGGCCGAGCGGATCCGCCGGGAGGCGGAGGCCGAGGCGGACCGGCTGCGCGGCGAGGCCGCCGAGCAGGCCGACGAGCTCAAGGGCGCGGCCAAGGACGACACCAAGGAGTACCGGGCCAAGACGGTCGAGCTCCAGGAGGAGGCCCGCCGGCTGCGCGGCGAGGCCGAGCAGCTGCGCTCCGAGGCGGTCGCCGAGGGCGAGCGGATCCGGGGCGAGGCCCGCCGCGAGGCGGTCCAGCAGCTGGAGGAGGGCGCCCGCACCGCCGAGGAGCTGCTCACCAAGGCCCGCTCCGACGCGGACGAGCTGCGCACCAAGGCGAACGGCGAGAGCGAGCGCATCCGCGCCGAGGCCGCCGAGCGGGCCGCGACCCTGCGCAAGCAGGCCGAGGAGACGCTGGAGCGCACCCGGGCCGAGGCCGAGACGCTGCGGGCCGAGGCCGAGGAGCAGGCGGCGGCCGTCACGGAGGCGGCCGAGCGGGCCGCGGCCGAGCTGCGCGAGGAGACCGAGCGCGGCGTCGCCGCCCGGCAGGCCGAGGCCGCCGACGAGCTGACCCGGCTGCACACCGAGGCCGAGGCCAGGCTCGCCGCCGCCGAGGAGGCGCTCGGCGAGGCCCGGACCGAGGCCGAGCGGATCCGCCGCGAGACGAACGAGGAGGCGGAGCGGCAGCGCGCCGAGGCCGCCGAGCGGGTACGGGCGCTGACCGAGCAGGCCGGGGCGGAGGCCGAGCGGCTGCGCGACGAGGCCGCCGCCGACGCGGCCGAGTCCCGTGCCGAGGGCGAGAACGTCGCCGTACGGCTGCGCAGCGAGGCGGCCACGGAGGCGGAGCGGCTCAGGTCCGAGGCGCAGGAGAGCGCCGACCGGGTGCGCGCGGAGGCCGCGGCCGCCGCCGAGCGGGTCGCCGCGGAGGCCGCCGAGGCGCTGGCCGCCGCCCAGGAGGAGGCCACGCGCCGCCGCCGGGAGGCCGAGGAGATCCTCGGCGCGGCCCGGACCGAAGCGGAGCAGGAGCGCGAGCGGGCCCGCGAGCAGAGCGAGGAGCTGCTCGCCTCCGCCCGCAAGCGGGTCGAGGACGCGGAGGCCGAGGCGCACCGGCTGGTCGAGGAGGCGGACGCCCGGGCGACCGAGCTGGTCTCGGCGGCCGAGCAGACCGCCCAGCAGGTACGGGACTCGGTCGCGGGTCTGCACGAGCAGGCCGAGGAGGAGATCACCGGGCTGCGTTCGACGGCGGAGCATGCCGCGGAGCGCACCCGTAACGAGGCGCAGGAGGAGGCGGACCGGGTCCGCGCCGACGCGCACGCGGAGCGGGAGCGGGCCTCGGAGGACGCGGTCCGGCTGCGCCAGGAGGCGAACGAGGAGGCGGCCCGGCTCCGGCAGGAGGCGCACGGGGAGAGCGAGGCCGCGAAGGCGCTGGCCGAGCGGACGGTCTCCGAGGCGATCACGGAGTCGGAGCGGCTGCGCGCGGACACCGGCGAGTACAGCCAGCGGATGCGCACCGAGGCGTCCGACGCCCTGGCGTCGGCGGAGCAGGACGCCTCGCGCGCCCGTGCCGAGGCCCGGCAGGACGCCAACCGGATCCGCTCGGAGGCGGCGGCCCAGTCGGACCTGCTGATCGGTGAGTCGACCACCGAGAGCGAACGCATCCGCACCGAGGCGGCCCAGGCCTCCGAGCAGCTCGTCGTCGAGGCCACCACGGAGGCCAACCGCCGCCGGACGGAGTCCACCGAGAAGGCGGACCGGATGCTGGCCGAGGCGACCGCCGAGTCCGAGCGGCTGCGCAACGAGGCGGCGGAGCGGCTCGGTTCCGCGCAGGAGCACGCGGCCCGCGCCCACGAGGAGGCCGAACGGCTGCGCGACGAGGCGGAGTCGGCGGCGGAGGAGCTTGGCTCGGGGGCCCGCCAGGAGGCGGACCGGGTGCTGGACGAGGCGCGCGAGGCGGCGGCCAAGCGCCGGGCGGACGCGGCCGAGCAGGCGGACCAGCTCATCAACAAGGCGCGGGAAGAGGCGCTGCGTACGGCCACCGAGGCCGAGGGGCAGTCCGACACGATGGTCGGCGCGGCCCGCAAGGAGGCCGCGCGCATCACCTCGGAGGCGACCGTCGAGGGCAACACCCTGGTGGAGCGCGCCCGGACCGACGCGGACGAACTGCTGGTCGGCGCCCGGCGTGACGCGACGCAGATCCGGGAGCGGGCCGAGGAGCTGCGGGCCCGGCTGGAGAGCGAGATCGAGGAGCTGCACGAGCGGGCCCGCCGGGAGACGTCCGAGCAGATGAAGACCGCCGGCGAGCGCGTCGACAACCTCATGAAGGCGGCGACCGAGCAGCGCGACGAGGCCGAGGCGAAGGCCAAGGAGCTGATGGCGGAGGCCAATTCGGAGGCGAGCAAGGTCCGTATCGCCGCGGTGAAACGGGCCGAGTCGCTGCTGAAGGAAGCCGAGACCAAGAAGGCCGGGCTGATCCGCGAGGCGGAGAAGCTGCGCGCGGACGCCGAGGCCGAGGCGAAGCAGACGGTCGACGAGGGCAAACGCGAGCTGGACGTCCTGGTGCGCAGGCGCGAGGACATCAATGCGGAGATCTCCCGTGTCCAGGACGTGCTCGAAGCGTTGGAGTCTTTCGAGACTCCGACCGGGGGCGGGAAACCCGCCGGCGGTTCCGGGGGCGCCAAGGCTCCGGCGGCGGCGGGCACGCGATCGGGGGGCAAGCCGTCCGAACGGTGACCGGTCCGCGGTGTCCCGGAGCGGTCCACGATCCGCGGTGTGCCGTGCTTCGTCATGGACATTCAACCCTCTCAGTGACAAGCACTCCGGGGGTCAGCCACTCAAAAGGGGTGTCATTCTCCAGATCAAACCGGCATCTTCACGCTGACACGCCGCTATGGCCCCTAGGATTCCCTCTATCACCTCACCGGTCTCATTCGACAGGAACCCCATGAGTGACCCTTCCTCCCCCTTCGGCTTCGAGCACGTGCGACGTGGCTACGACCGCGGTCAGGTGGACGACCGCATCGCCAAGCTGATCGCCGACCGTGACAGTGCCCTGGCCCGAATCACCTCTCTGGAAAAGCGCATCGAGGAGCTGCACCTCGAAACGCAGAACGCCCAGGCCCAGGTCAACGACGCAGAGCCGTCGTACGCCGGTCTCGGCGCCCGTGTCGAGAAGATTCTCCGCCTCGCCGAGGAGGAGGCCAAGGACCTGCGCGAGGAGGCCCGCCGCGCGGCGGAGCAGCACCGCGAGCTCGCCGAGTCGGCGGCCCAGCAGGTGCGCAACGACGCCGAGTCGTTCGCCGCCGAGCGCAAGGCGAAGGCCGAGGACGAGGGCGTCCGCATCGTCGAGAAGGCCCAGGGCGAGGCGAACACGCTGCGCTCCGACGCACAGAAGGACGCCCAGCAGAAGCGTGAGGAGGCCGACGCCCTCTTCGAGGAGACCCGCGCCAAGGCCGCCCAGGCCGCGGCCGACTTCGAGACCAACCTCGCCAAGCGCCGTGAGCAGTCGGAGCGCGACCTCGCGTCCCGTCAGGCCAAGGCCGAGAAGCGTCTCGCCGAGATCGAGCACCGCGCCGAGCAGCTCCGCCTGGAGGCCGAGAAGCTCCGTACGGACGCCGAGCGCCGGGCCCGCCAGACGGTGGAGACCGCCCAGCGTCAGGCCGAGGACATCGTCGCCGACGCCAACGCCAAGGCCGACCGGATCCGCAGCGAATCGGAGCGCGAGCTGGCGGCGCTCACCAACCGCCGCGACTCGATCAACGCGCAGCTGACCAACGTCCGCGAGATGCTGGCGACGCTGACCGGCGCCGCCGTGGCCGCCGCCGGCACCCCGGTGGAGGACGAGCCCGCCACCCGCGGTGTCCCGGCCCAGCAGACCCGCTGATCCCCCGCGGGCACCGCAGTACCCGCCGTACCCCCGTGTGCGCCCGGTTCCGCCTTTGTGGTGGCGCCGGGCGCTCGGGCGTTCTAGCGTGTGCGCATGATCGAGCTCGAGGGACTCACCAAACGGTTCGGCAGCAAGATCGCCGTCGATCATCTGTCGTTTCAGGTCAGGCCGGGCATCGTGACCGGCTTTCTCGGTCCGAACGGGGCGGGCAAGTCCACCACGATGCGGATGATGCTCGATCTCGACCACGCGACCAGCGGTACGGTGCGCATCGACGGCAAGCACTACCGCGAACTCCAGGAACCTCTGAAGTACATCGGGGCGCTCCTCGACGCCAAGGCGATGCACGGCGGTCGTAGCGCGTACAACAACCTGCTGTGCCTGGCGCAGAGCAATCGCATCCCGAGCAGCCGGGTCGACGAGGTGCTCGACATGGTCGGGCTGAGCGCGGTGGCGAAGAAGAAGTCCAAGGGCTTCTCCCTCGGCATGGGCCAGCGGCTCGGCATCGCGTCCGCGTTGCTGGGCGATCCCGAGATCCTGATGTTCGACGAGCCGGTCAACGGACTGGACCCCGAGGGCATCCACTGGATCCGCAATCTGATGAAGGCGCTCGCCTCGGAGGGCCGGACGATCTTCGTCTCGTCCCACCTGATGAGCGAAATGGCGCTGACCGCCGACCATTTGATCGTGATCGGCCAGGGCAAGCTGCTCGCCGACACCTCGATGGCGGACTTCATCCACGAGAACTCCCGCAGTTACACGCGGCTGCGCTCCCCGCAACAGGAACAGCTGCGCGACGTGCTGCACCAGGAGGGCTTCACCCCCGTCGAGACGGCGGGCGGCGTCCTGGAGATCGACGGCGCCACGACCGAGGAGCTGGGCGAGCTGGCGGCCCGGCACCAGGTGGTGCTGCACGAGCTGAGTCCCCAGCGGGCCTCGCTGGAGGAGGCGTTCATGCAGATGACCGCCGGTTCGGTGGAGTACCACGCCCACTCGGAGCGGGATCCGGCGGCCGAACCACCCGCGGTGGGGGCCGGCTGGGGCGAGACCTGGAACAAGCCCGCCGCCACCGACAGCACCGACGGCACTGACGGCACCGACGGCAAGGGGGCGTGACGACCATGGCATCGGTACCCGCGGTTCTCACCTCGGAATGGACCAAGATCCGGTCGGTCTCCTCGACCACCTGGACCCTCTTCTGCGCGTTCGCCGTCACGGTCGTGATGGGCGCGGCGCTGAGCGCCCTGCTGAACGCCACGTTCGACGACCTCTCCGAGGCCGAGCAGGCCACGTTCGACCCGACCTTCGTCAGCTTCTCCGGGACCATTCTCGGCCAGCTCGCGATGGTCGTGTTCGGCGTGCTCGTGGTCGGCACGGAGTACAGCTCCGGCATGATCCGCACCTCGCTGGCGGCGGTGCCCCAGCGCGCGACCTTCCTCCTCAGCAAGATCACGGTGGCCGGTGTGCTGGCCCTCGTCGTCGGGCTGCTCACCAGCTTCGTCACGTTCTTCCTCGGCCAGGCCATGCTCGGCGACCGGGGCACCGACCTGGGCGCGGAGAACGTGCTGCGGGCGGTCGTCGGCGGCGGGCTCTACATGGGGCTGATCGCGATCTTCTCCATGGGGGTGGCCGCGATGCTGCGCAGCTCCATGCTGTCGCTCGGCATCCTGATGCCGTTCTTCTTCCTGGTCTCGCAGATCCTCGCGGCGGTGCCGGGGGCCAAGGACGTCGCCCAGTACTTCCCCGACCAGGCCGGGTCGAAGATCATGCAGGTCGTTCCGGAGGCGATGAACACCGATCCGGCTCCTTACGGGCCCTGGGCCGGGCTCGGGATCATGGTGCTGTGGGTGCTGGCCGCGCTGCTCGGCGGCTTCCTGGTCCTGAAGAAGCGGGACGCCTAGGGTCCGTGACGGCCCGGTCGCGGGCTGTGCGCAACTTGGCCGGAACCGTCAGTGCCTGGTTATCCTCCTAACTCTTACGGGGGTGCGCGGCCGGGTGGCCCGAGCCCCGAACGACAGAGTGAGTCGATGGGGCTGGAGAATGATCGAGGCAGTCGGCCTGACCAAGCGCTACGGTGCGAAGACGGCCGTGGACGACCTTTCCTTCCAGGTGCGGCCCGGAGCCGTCACCGGATTCCTCGGTCCCAACGGGTCGGGCAAGTCCACGACCATGCGCATGATCCTCGGCCTGGACCGCCCCACCGCGGGTCACGTCACCATCGGCGGCCACCCCTACCGCAGCCTGCCGAACGCACCGCGCCAGGTCGGCGCGCTGCTGGACGCCAAGGGCGTGCACGGCGGCCGCAGCGCACGCAACCACCTGCTGTCCCTGGCCCAGCTGGCCGGTATCCCGGCGGCCCGGGTCGACGAGGTGCTGGGCGTCGTCGGCCTGAGGGACGTCGCCAAACGGCGCTCCAGCGGCTTCTCGCTCGGCATGGGACAGCGGCTCGGGATCGCGGCGGCTCTCCTCGGCGACCCGCAGGTGCTCCTGTTCGACGAGCCGGTCAACGGTCTCGACCCGGAGGGCATCCACTGGGTCCGCAATCTGATGAAGTCGCTGGCCGCCGAGGGGCGCACGGTCTTCGTCTCGTCCCACCTGATGAGCGAGATGGCCCTGACCGCCGACCATCTGATCGTGATCGGGCGCGGCCGGCTGCTCTCCGACATGAGCGTCACCGACTTCATCTCCGCCAACTCCGCCGACTTCGCCCGGGTCCGGGTGCCCGAGGGCGGCCCCGAGGACCGGCAGAAGCTGACGGCCACGCTCATCGAGGCGGGCGGCCGGGTGCTGTCGGAGCCGGGCGGGGCCCTGCGGGTCACCGGGCTGCCGCTGCCGAGGATCAGCGACCTGGCCCACAAGTGCGACGTACGGCTCTGGGAGCTGTCCCCCCACCAGGCGTCCCTGGAGGAGGCGTACATGCGCCTCACGCAGGGCCTGGTGGACTACCGCTCGACGGACGACGCCAAGGCGGGGCTCGCGGAGCCCGTGCCCCTGGACCCGTACGGGAATCCCCTCGGCGGCCACGCCGATCTGCCCGTCGAGCCGGTGGAGGTGCCGCAGGAGGGCTGGTACGCCCCGCCGCCGCCCGGTCCACGCCCCGCCCCGGCCGCCACGCCCACGCCCATGCCGGCCCCCGCCGCAGAGCCCTCTTCCGCCATCCCGGGCGGAGAGCAGACGAGCAAGGACCCGAGATGACGACGCCGGCCACCCCGCAGGACCGCCGGCAGGCGCCGGAAGCCGACCTGCTGGGCTCCTACGAGTCGCCGATCCCGATCCGGCCCGCCACCCTCGGTGACGCGGTCGCCTCGGAGTGGACCAAGATCCGTTCCGTACGCGCCACGGTATGGACGCTCGGCGTGATGGTGGTGCTGATGCTGACGATCGGGATCGGCACCGCGTTGCTGCTGGCGATGAACGACGGCAACCTCGCGGGCGAGCCGGCCCTGGCCCTCGGCTTCTTCGGGGTGCTGCTGGGCTCGATCTGCGTGATCACGCTCGGGGTGCTGACCATCGGCTCCGAGTACGGCACCGGCATGATCCGTACGACGCTGACGGCGTGCCCGAGCCGGGCGCGGGTGCTCACGGCGAAGGCGATCGTCTTCTTCTCGCTGGCCTTCGTCGTCACGACGGTGACCGCCGCGGTGGTGGCGGGGCTCCAGACCCTGATCCTGGACGGCGCCCCCGCCTCGGTCGGCGATTGGCTGCGCGGCACGGTCGGGGTCGGGCTCTACGTCGCGTCCCTCGGCCTGCTGTCGCTCGGGATCGGCGCGATCGTGCGGCACTCGGCGGGCGCGATCACCATCATGATCGGCGTGGTGCTGCTGCCGCTGGTCCTCGCGATGTTCATGTTCGCCGAAGACCTGCGGGGCCTCCAGCGCTTCCTGGTCGACTACTCGATCCCCAACCAGTTCGGCGCGCTGTACGGCACCACGATGACCGGTACCGGCCCGACCGGCTGGGAGCCGCTGCCGCTGATGCTGGGCCTGGCCGTCCTGGTCATGGCCGGGGCGGTCTCGATACTGAACCACCGCGACGTCTGAGGAGCGGGGCGCGCCCTCAGTGGCGCGGCGCGTTCCGGGACCGCTGCACCCTGGTGGTGCGGCGGTCCTTCGCGTTCCAGCAGGCCTTGTGCCAGTGTCTGCGGTCGTCGATGCCGCCGAACTCGGGCCACGTCACCAGGTGCGGGACCCCGGAGGGGATCTCCTGGTCGCAGCCGGGGCAGCGGTACCTCTTGCCCTGGGCGCTCGCGCCGCTGACCGGGCGCACCGACCACTCCTCGCCCTGCCAGCTCTCGGTGGCCCCTCCCCCGCCGTACCTGCCGGGCGCCGGGCCGGGGCGTTCGTCGGGACTCTCGCCGCCACGGGGGCGGTTACGGCGCGGGGACACAGGACACCTCACGGGGGCGGATCGGGCACGGTCCGCCCAAGCCTAGAGCCTGGCGTTCGGGGCAACCGTCGGACAGTCGGGCGGCCCGGCACGGCACTGGGGTGAGTTAGCGGAAAATCGCAACAACTTCCCGCTGGACCGTGCCTTTGGCACGTGTCAGACGTTGTTGCCAGTGGGGGAGAAACGCGTCGGCCGCAAGGAGGCAATACGCGATGCGCATCGGAACGTTCGTTCTGGCAGCCCAGTTCCCGGGTCAGGGGCCCGGTGAGGCCCTGCACCGGGCCGTCCGGTCCACCGAGGCCGCGGAGGAGAGCGGGCTCGACTCGGTCTGGCTGGCCGAGCACCATTTCGTGCCGTACGGGGTCTGCCCGTCGGCGACGACGCTGGCCGCGCTGCTGCTGGGCCGCACCCGCAGAATCCGGGTCGGCACGGCGGTCAGCGTGCTGCCCAACCACCACCCGGTCGCTCTCGCCGAGCAGGCCGCGCTGCTGCATCTGACCAGCGGCGGACGCTTCTCGCTCGGGGTCGGGCGGGGCGGTCCGTGGGTGGACCTGGAAGTCTTCGGCGGCGGTCTCGACGCGTACGAGAACGGCTTCCCCGAGGCGCTGGGCCTGGTGCTCGACTGGCTGCGGGAGCCGCGCGTCGCGGGACGGGGCGAGCGGTTCGGGTTCCGCGAGGTGGCGGTGGTGCCGCGCGCGGACGAGCTGCTGGCGGGTCCGGCGGACACGGGGCCCGGCGCTTCGGGGCCCGAGGTCGTCGTGGCGTGCACCTCGCCGAAGACGGTGCGGCTGGCTGCGCGGCAGGCGCTCCCGATGCTGCTGGGCATGCACTGCGGGGACGAGGAGAAGGCGGAGATGGTCGCCCTGTGGCGTACGGCCGCCCGGGAGGCCGGCCATCCGCCCGAGGTCGTGGAGGGTGCCGGACACGTGTCCGCCGGGGTGGCCCAGATCGCGGACGGCGCCGGGGACGCCACGGAGATGCTGGTGAAGTCGATGCCGGGCTGGCTGCGCCAGGGGCTCGACGCCCATGTCACGGTCGACGGGAGGCACCGCGTGATGCGGGACCCGGTCGCGTACACGGAGCTGTTGTGCGGGCTGCACCCGGTGGGCACGCCGCAGCTGGCCGCCGACCGGCTCGCGGCCACCGCCGAGCGGACCGGGATCACGCGGTTCGCCCTCCTGGTGGAGGGATCGGGCGATCTCGCGGCGACCGAGGAGAACGTCCGGCGGCTGGGCGCCGATGTGCTGCCGCTGCTCACCTGACCTGCGCATGCCGGTATTTCCCTCGGGGACAACGGTGGGACATGTGGTGCGGTGGTACGGGAGCTGCCGCCCCGGAGCCAGTTGCACCTCCCGCGGCCCGGAACGGCAGCAGAAGCGTTCAGCAGTCCCGTAGTTCGGGCGACTGGTTGAGCAACTGGCCCCTCACCGAGGTGAACTTGGCCAGTCGGTCGTCGACCGAGGCGTCCAGCGGGAACACCGCGACGCGGTGGCAGTTCTGGAATGCGAGGCGCACTCCGAAGTGCCGCTGCAGCGCGCCGCGTATCGCATCACTCGCGAGCGCGCGCAGCAGCTGACCACGAGCCTGCTCGTCCGGCGGCGGCGTCTGGTTGTCGGCGAACTGTCCACCGTCGACCTTCAGCTGAGCCACCAGCGAGCTGATCATCTCCCATGCGAAGGGCAGGGAGGTCCGGACGCAGTCGACGAAGTCGGCTTCGTCGACCTCGCCTCGCTCGGCCTGTTCCAACAGCGCCGGTGAGACGTCGAGCGACATGGGTTCTCCTCTCGCGACCCCGGGCAGTGGCCGGGGCCTTACGGGCAGGGAAGGGGGGCGGCGACGACGCAGCGTGCACGGACGGCGACCTCCTGCTTCCACGTTAAGCGCGCAGTCGGGGCCGCACCAGGAGATTGGGAACACAACCGGCCAATAACGAAGGTGCGCAAAGAGGGGCAAGCTCGCTCCGCCGCGATGCGGCGTGCACCGAGTGGCAGGGGCGACGGGTGGGGAAATCGCGTCGAGCCCTTGTCGTCGAGTAGCGTTGCCGACCATGCGTCTCGTCATCGCCCGTTGCTCCGTGGACTACGCGGGCCGGCTCACAGCCCACCTGCCCTCCGCCCCCCGACTGATCCTCGTGAAGGCGGACGGAAGCGTCTCCATCCACGCCGACGACCGGGCGTACAAACCCCTCAACTGGATGTCCCCGCCGTGCACCCTGAAGGAGGGCGCCGACGGCGAGGAGGGCGTCTGGACCGTGGTGAACAAGGCGGGCGAAAAACTGATCATCACGATGGAGGAGGTCCTCCACGACTCGTCGTACGAGCTGGGCGTCGACCCGGGGCTCATCAAGGACGGCGTGGAAGCGCACCTCCAGGAGCTGCTCGCGGACCGGATCGAGATCCTCGGCGAGGGGCACACCCTGATCCGCCGTGAGTACCCCACCGCGATCGGCCCGGTGGACATCCTGTGCCGGGACGCGAACGGGCAGACGGTGGCCGTGGAGCTGAAGCGGCGCGGCGACATCGACGGCGTGGAGCAGCTGACCCGCTATCTGGAGCTGCTGAACCGCGACCCGCATCTCGCGCCGGTGCGGGGCGTCTTCGCCGCGCAGGAGATCAAGCCGCAGGCCCGGGTGCTGGCGACGGACCGCGGCATCGGCTGCCTGGTCCTGGACTACGACGCGATGCGGGGCATCGAGGACGACAAGCTGCGGCTGTTCTGACCGTAGGCGACGAAGCCGGGGGGGGCACGCCGGTGGGTGTGGCGCCCCGCGTTGGTTCCTACCGGGGCCGCGCAGCGCAGATCGCC
>NZ_JBHXPF010000015.1:86662-127928 GCF_042718715.1 Streptomyces sp. NPDC058576
CTCTCGGGGGGGGGGCTCGCGGGGTTGGGCCCCCCGCCCGGCTTTCGTCCGTCCCGGGGCCGAACTGCTCAGAGCGCCGGGTCGGTGGCGGCGTCGGACTCGGGCGCGCTCGCCGACTCGACGGGTCCACCGGCGGAGGAGGAACCCTCCGCCGGAGGCGGCTCCGGCCCGTCGGTGGGCGTTTCGGTCGGCGGGGTCGTCGGCGTCTCGGTGGGCGGAGTCGTCGGCGGGGTGGTGGGCGGGGTCGTCGGAGGCTTGGTGGGCTTCGTCGGCTTTCCGCTCGGCGAGGGATCGCCGGAGGAACTGCTCTCCCCGCCCGTCGGACTGCCCGTCCCCGGAGACGTACCGCCCGTCGTGGAGGCGCTCGGGGACGGGGTGCCGGAGGTGCTGGGGCTCGCCGAATCCGAGGGGCCGGGGGTCGTGGACGTCTCGCCGGTGGGGTCACCGGCGGGGGCGGAGCCGTCGTCCGGCTCGTCCGCGGGCAGGCCGTCGTCGGTCGCGTCCTCGGTGGCGGTCTGCTCGGTGGTGACGTTGCGGCTGTCCGGCTCGTCGCCGTCGCCCGAGGTGACGCCGAGCGTGACGACGGTGCCGAGCACCGCGATCAGCAGAGCGCCCGCGCCCGCGGCGGCCAGGTTGCGCCGGGCGCCGCCCAGGACGGCGCGGCCGGAGCCCTTGCGCGCGGCGGGGCCCGGCGGCAGCGAGGAGATGACCGTGGGCCGCTCCTCCTCGGCGGTGTCGCGGAGGAACAGCGGCGCACCCGGCATCCCGCCGGGCGGCGTCCCCGGGGCGTCCTGGCGTACGGCGGCCGCCTCGTCGCCCGAGGAGGTCCGGCCGAGGGGGGCGAAGTCGCCGGAGCGGTCCGCGACCAGGGCGAGCGCGCGGCGTCCGGCCACGGCACCGGACTTGTCGGCGAGCACGCCGCGCATCCCGATCGAGGTCTCCAGCTCGGTGCGGGCCCGGTCCGGATGGCCGGTGCAGAGCGCGAGGACGCCCAACTCGTGGTGGAAGTAGGCCTCCTCGGCGACCTCGCCGGCGATCCTGGCGGCCTCCTGGCCGATCCTGAGGGCCCGCTCCCAGGCTCCCCAGCCCAGACCCGCCGCGAAGGCCGGGGAGGCGCTGCGGGCCAGCAGGACGGCCGCGCTGGCCGCCCCCGCCTCGTCGCCCGGGACCAGCCGGGCCAGGGAGGCGACGATCGCGTCGGCCTCGACGACGGCCCGCTGCGGGGTGACCGAGGGGTGCGAGGACCACCAGGCGTAGTGCTGGGCGGCGGTACGGGCGTGGGCGGAGGCGTCGTCCTCGTATCCGGCCGCCACGAGCTGGGCGAGGACCCCGGCGGCGAGGCGGTAGCGCGGGCCGGCCGGGGAGAGCAGGCCGCAGCCCGCGAGTTCGCCGAGGGCGGCGTCCGCGTGGGTGTCGCCCACGAGGGCCGGCAGATGGGCCTGGTGGGGTACCTCGCCGCCGAGGGCGACGGCGAAGCGCAGAGTGGCGCGGGCCGCCTCGCTGAGCCGGGAGGCGAGCAGCTCGGCGGGCGCGGCGCCCTCGCCGAGGCTCGGCAGGGGGACGTCGAGGCCTTCGCCGGTCGGTGCGGTGGCGGCCTTGGGCGCGTCGTCCGCGCGTGGCTCGAAGTAGTCGTACTCGTCGAAGGCTTCGGGGGTCTCCCGCAGCCGGTCGCGCTGGACGAGGAGGGAGCCGGCCTGGACGAAGCGGAGCGGCAGGCCCTCGGACTCGAACCAGAGGTCGCCCGCCCAGTTCCGCTCCTCCTCGGTGAGGGGGCGCTCGACGACCTTCTCCAGCAGGGCCAGCGAGGCGCCGCGGCCGAGGCCGGCGAGGAGCACCTCCTCCAGGTGGGCGTCGAGGCCGGGAGTGGTGGTGTCGGGGGTGGCGGCGAGCAGGAAGGCGCACTCGGGGGTGGCGGCGAGCAGTTCGTCGAGGGCCGCTCCGCCGATCTCCAGGTCGTCGACGGTGACGACGGCGCCGACGGACCGGACGAGCGCGAGCAGTTCGTCGCGGTCGGGGCGGTGGCCCGGGGCCTTGTACACGGTGTCGAAGAGGGCGTGCAGCAGATCGGTGCCGGTGCGGCCGCGGCCGTTGAGCCGGACGACCCCGTCAGGGGCCAGGTCCGCGGAGTCGGCGGCGACGGCGTCAAGCAGTGCGGTGCGGCCGGAGCCGGCCTGGCCGGTGAGGCGGACGCTGCGGCCGCGCGCCAGCAGGCGGACCAGCCGCTCACGCTCCTCCTGACGCTCCAGGAGGGGCAGTTGCGGGGCGGGCGGGCCCGCGGGCACCGGGGGTGCGCCGGCGCGTTCGTGGTCGGCGCGTTCGGCGGGGGTGCGGCGGACCGGGGCGCCGGGGCCGGAGCCGGGCGGGATGGCCTCGACCTCGCTGCCGTCGACGGGGTTGACCGTCAGCAGCAGGTCGCCGGCGGTCAGCTGGACCACGCGGACCTGCTGCGGCGTCTGCTGGCCGAAGTCGGCGCCGCCGGAGTCGCGGGACGGCCGACGGGGGCCGGGCTCGCCGCCGGAACGGTCATGGCCCTGCCCGTACTCATCGGGTGCCCGGTGTGTCGGGTCCATCGCAAAGTCCCCCAGACGCGTCGTGCGCGGTTGCCCCTCCCGGCCTCTCACGCGCCCCGCTGTCGCTTCCGGTCCGGTGTCCGCCCATGGGTTCGTTGTCATTCGGCGGACGGCCGAACCCTAGACCTTGGCACAGTATCCACAAACCGCCGGGGTGCCACGCCGTCCAGGACGTCACGGTCCGGTGAGGATTGCGTGACTTCTTCTGCCGCCGGACACGGTCCGTCCGCCCGGCAGGTCCTCAGACGCGCGGCAGCGACTCCGCGGCGATGCCGCCCTCGATGGCCAGGATGCGGTGCAGCCGGGTGGCCACCAGGAGGCGCTGCATCTGCGGTGGCACGCCGCGCAGCACGAGGCGGCGGCCGGCCCGTCCGGCCCGGCGGTGGGCCCCCATGATGACGCCGAGTCCGGTGGCGTCCCAGGAGTCCAGCTCGGTCAGGTCCAGCACGAGGTCGCCGACTCCGTCGTCCACGGCGGAGTGCAGGACCGTACGGGCGTCCGCCGCGCTTCGGACGTCGAGGCGGCCCCCGACGACCAGCTCGACGTGGTCGCCCCTGATGTGCATATGCGCTCCCCGGTCGTGCTCCGTAGAAAGTCCGGCTGTCCGGCTGTCCGAATCTGTCTGCCTGCTCTGTCTGCTCTGCCTGTCCGGCCGTTCCGGCGTCGGCCGCCGGCCCTGCCTCTGCCACCACTGACTGCCTCAGCGACAGGGAAGTTGCCGTCTGTAAGCGAACCGATACCGAATTCACTCGGTGGAGTGACTCCGGTTCGCCGGCGGCCGGTCACTGCCGGGTAGAATCCCCGGCTCCCCCGGCCCGGACAGCGGTGGCCCGAGCGGGCCGAGGGGCGGATCCGATCAGTACGTGTAGAAGCCCTGCCCGCTCTTGCGCCCGATGTCACCTGCGTCGACCATCCGGCGCATCAGCTCCGGGGCGGCGAACTTCTCGTCCTGCGACTCGGTGTAGATGTTGCTCGTGGCGTGCAGCAGGATGTCGACGCCGGTCAGGTCCGCGGTGGCGAGCGGGCCCATGGCGTGGCCGAAGCCCAGCTTGCAGGCGATGTCGATGTCCTCGGCCGAGGCGACGCCCGACTCGTACAGCTTGGCGGCCTCGACGACGAGCGCCGAGATCAGCCGGGTGGTGACGAAGCCCGCCACGTCGCGGTTGACGACGATGCAGGTCTTGCCGACCGACTCGGCGAACTCCCGTGCGGTGGCGAGGGTTTCGTCGCTCGTCTTGTATCCGCGCACCAGCTCGCAGAGCTGCATCATCGGGACCGGCGAGAAGAAGTGCACGCCGACGACGCGCTCCGGACGCTCCGTCACGGCCGCGATCTTGGTGATCGGGATGGCGGAGGTGTTGGACGCGAGGACGGTGTGCTCGCCGACGACCTTGTCGAGGGTGCGGAAGATCTCGTGCTTGACTTCGAGCTTCTCGAAGACGGCCTCCACGACGACGTCCGCGTCGGCCACGGCGTCGAGGTCGGTGGTCGTCGTGATGCGGGCGAGCGCGGCCTCGGCGTCGGCCGCCGCCAGCTTGCCCTTGGCGACGAACTTGTCGTACGAGGCCTTGATGCCGTCCCGGCCCCGGGTCAGCGCGGCGTCGGTGACGTCCCGCAGCACGACGTCCCAGCCCGCCTGGGCGGAGACCTGCGCGATCCCGGATCCCATGAGACCGGCCCCGATGACGGCGAGCTTCCTGGCCACGTTCGCACTCCTTGGTTTCTGTTCGCCCGTGCGCTTGAGTTCACGGCGGTTCACATAACTCTCCGGCGGAGGTTAGTACCCGTCGGGCGCGCTGGGGCGGTGAAGAGATGCGCGTCACGTCTCAGATGACGGACATCACACCGGGACGCGTCATTCGGCTCCGCGCCGCGCGTAGTTGAGGACCTGGTCGCTGAGCAGCCCCTCGATCTCGTCGAGGACGCCGAGGGCGTCGTGGGAGACGTCGACGGCCTTGCGGCCCTTCATCATCTCCTGGCTGACATAGCCGACGAGGGCGTGCTCGATCCAGGCGATCTGGCCGCCGACGAGGAGCGGCAGCGGGTCGTCCTCGCTCGCGCCGGTGTCCTCGCGCAGGGTGGCGACGACGGCCTGGAGCACCTCCTGCTGGAGGTACCAGAGGCGGGCCTTGAGGGTCGGGGCGTCCTCGATGACGCGCATGAAGTCGGCGAAGCCGTCCATGAGACCGAACTCCGGGGAAACGGCCACGACGGCGGCGCGCACCTCGCGCAGGACGGCCTCGGCGGCGGACTCGCCCCGGTCGCGGGCACGGACGTACCGGGCGACGCGCTGGGTGACGTGCTTCATCCGGTCGAGGAAGAGGTCCTCCTTGGCCGGGAAGTAGTTGTAGACGGTGTTGACGGAGACATCGGCCAGTTCGGCGATCTCGGCGACGGTCACCGTCACGAAGCCGTGTTCGAGGAACAGCCCGGTCGCCATGTCCGAGATGCGCTGCCTGGCCTGGCGCTTCTTGCGTTCCCTGAGTCCCTCAGCCATGCCTCCATCGTAGGACGCACCGCACGATCATGGCGTCTCTGAAATTTTGGAGTCATTGCATTTTTTCACTGGCTCTGTTTTTCTGACCCCATGACCGTCATCAGCACCTCCGGGCTGGCCCGGACCTTCACGACCCCGAGCGGCCCGGTGGAAGCCGTCCGCCGCATCGACCTGACCATCCGCGCGGGAGAGATCGTCGCCCTCCTCGGCCCCAACGGCGCGGGCAAGACGACCACCCTGCGCATGCTCACGACGCTGCTCGCCCCGACCGGCGGGGCCGCCACCGTGGCGGGCCACGACCTGCTCGCGGACCCGGCTGCCGTCCGCGCCGTCTGCGGGTACGTCGCCCAGTCCGGCGGCGTCGACCCGTTCCTGACCGTCCGGGAGGAGCTGGTCACCCAGGGCAGGCTGTACCGGCTGAGCCGGGCTGAGGCGGCCGCGCGCGCCGAGGAGCTGGCCGCCGACCTCGGTCTGGACGGGCTGCTCGACCGGAAGGCAGCGAGCCTCTCCGGGGGCCAGCGGCGGCGGCTCGACATCGCCATGGGCCTCACCCACCGCCCGGCCGTGCTCTTCCTGGACGAGCCCACCACGGGCCTGGACCCCGGCAGCCGGGCCGACCTGTGGGACCTGGTGCGGAGCCTGCGCGACGACCACGGCACCACCGTCGTCCTGACCACGCACTACCTCGACGAGGCCGACGCGCTGGCGGACCGGCTGGTCATCGTCGACGGCGGCACGGTGGTCGCCGAAGGCTCTCCGGCCGAGCTGAAGACCCGGTACGCCGGCTCCCCCGACGCCGCCCTCCAGGACGCGTTCCTGGCAGCCACCGGCCGTCCCGTCACCCCCGCCGACCCCGCCCCCGCAGCCGTATAGGACCCCGACCGTGCTCTTCCACGACACCGCGATCATCTTCGGGCGCTACGCCCGCCAGACCCTGCGCTCCCGCTTCCAGATCTTCTTCGGGATGCTGATGCCGCTGCTCTATCTGCTCTTCTTCGGCCCACTGCTCCAGGACCTGCCGCTCGGCTCCCCCGCCGACTCCTGGCAGATCCTGGTGCCCGGTCTGCTCCTCCAACTCAGCCTGTTCGGCGCGTCCTTCGCCGGTTTCGCGATCATCGTCGAGAAGTCGACGGGCGTGGTCGAACGGATGCGGGTGACCCCGGTCAGCCGGCTGGCCCTGCTGCTGGGGCGGGTGCTGCGCGACGCCCTGCTGTTCACCTTCCAGGCCGTCCTGCTGGTGCTCGCCGCGCTGCTCATGGGGTTGCGCGCCCCGCTGGCCGGCATCCTGATCGGCTTCGCGTTCACCGGGGTGCTGGCGCTCTCGCTGGCCTCCCTCTCGTACGCCCTGGCCCTGCGCGTCTCCACCCCGCAGGAGTTCGGGCCGGTGATCAACGCGGTGACGATGCCGGCCATGCTGCTCTCCGGCCTGATGCTGCCCATCACGCTCGGCCCCGGCTGGCTGGACGTGCTCTCGCACTTCACGCCGTTCCGCTATCTGGTGGACGCGGTGCGGGACGCCTACACGGGCTCGTACGCGACGACGCACATGCTCTACGGGGTCCTGGTCGCCGCGGGCTTCGCCGCCGCGGCCGTGACAGTGGGCACACGGGTCTTCCGACGGGCCGGAGCATAACTACGCTGACCCCATGGTCAATCTGACGCGCATCTACACCCGGACCGGCGACCAGGGCACGACGGCCCTCGGCGACATGAGCCGCACCGCCAAGACCGATCTGCGGATCTCGGCGTACGCGGACGCCAACGAGGCCAACGCGGTGATCGGGACCGCCATCGCGCTCGGGCAGCTGCCCGAGGACGTGGTGAAGGTCCTCGTCCGCGTCCAGAACGACCTCTTCGACGTGGGCGCGGACCTGTCGACCCCGGTGGTCGAGGACCCGAAGTATCCGCCGCTGCGGGTCGAGCAGTCCTACATCGACAAGCTGGAGGCGGACTGCGACCGCTTCCTGGAGGAGCTGGAGAAGCTGCGCAGCTTCATCCTGCCGGGCGGTACGCCGGGGGCGGCGCTGCTGCACCAGGCGTGCACGGTGGTCCGGCGGGCCGAGCGGTCCACCTGGGCGGCCCTGGAGGTGCACGGCGAGTCGATGAACACCCTGACCGCCATGTACCTCAACCGCCTCTCCGACCTCCTGTTCATCCTGGCGCGGAGCGCGAACAAGGAGGTCGGGGACGTGCTGTGGGTGCCGGGCGGTGAGCGCTAGCGGTCGATCCGCTCGCGTTGCTCCACCGCGTCCTTGGGGCCCTGCTTCGGGAACAGCGTGTAGCTTCCGGCGATGATCAGGTTGATCCCGATCACGATGCCCATCTTCTGCTGCCAGGACTGCAGAGAGCTGATCGCCCCGTCCGGGCCGACGTACCAGACGGCCGCCTGGAGCAGGCCCAGGGCGACCACCGCTGCGAGGATCCAGCGGGCGGCCGTGCGCCACTCGTGGATCGCGCGGGCCGTGCCGTACTTCGGCGGCTTGACCGGCGGCGGGCCGCCGAACCAGCGATGGGCGACCCAGGCGTCCACCTTCTTGATGGTGTGGTGGCCCAGCCCCACCGTGAAGCCGATGTAGACGGCGGCCAGCCCGTGCTTCCAGTCGGGCTCGGCCCCGTTCTTCAGGTCGACGGCCGTCACCACCAGCAGCACGACCTCCAGCACCGGCTCGCACAGCAGCACGGCCGCGCCGAGCCTCGGTTTCCTCGCGACGTACCGCAGGGCGAGTCCGGCGGCCAGCAGAACCCAGAATGCGACCTCGCAGGCCACGACCAGTAGGGCGATCACGACTCTCTCCTCCCGTTCCCTTCCAGCCTCCCGGCCGCCGGGCGCGGACACGTCGTCGGCAGTGACGAAACGGGACTGCATCCTTCGATGTAGTCGCGGATCGGCCCGCGAAGGGAGGTCCGGGGGCGGCGGTGCGTGTTGGATGGAGGGGTGCTCACCTCGATCCGCCCCGACCGCGACGCGGTGGCCCTGGCCGTCTCCGGGCTGCTCGGGGGGCTGCTCCTGTGGCGGCTGGGCCTCCACACCCAGGGCGGCCACTCCCTCCTGGCACCCTGGGCCACCCTCGTACCGCTGACCGCCATGGGCGCGGCCGAGCTGCTGCGCCGCACCGCCCCGCGCACAGCGCTGACGATCGGCACGCTCGCGCTGGTGGCGGACCAGTTCACCTGGGGCAACCTCGCCACCGTCCTGATGTTCACGGACGTCATGTACGCCGCCGTCCTGTACGGGACCCCGGCCGCCGCCCGCCGCCTCCCGCCGGCCACGCTCCTGATCACCGTCGCGTCCACCATCGGCTTCCTGGCCTGGTTCCGGAAGCCCGAGGCGCTGCTGATCGGCCTGGTCATCGGGCTGGTCTCCTTCATTCCCGCCCTCACCGGGGTCAGTGTGCGCAGCCATCGCACCGCCGCCGACAACGCCCGGCTGGCCGCCGCCCAGACCGCGCGGCTCGCCGAGATGGACCGGACGCAGGCGGTGGTCGCCGAGCGGGCCCGGATGGCCCGGGAGCTGCACGACATGGTGGCCAACCACCTCTCCGCCGTGGCGATCCACTCCACGGCGGCCCTGTCCATCGACGACCCGGACACCTCGCGCAACGCCCTGAAGGTGATCCGGGAGAACAGCGTCGAGGGGCTCGCGGAGATGCGCCGGCTCATCGGGCTGCTGCGGGAGGGCGGTGAGGACGAGACCCCGGTCGCGGCCCCGACGCTGGACGCCGTGGACGCCCTGGTCGAGCAGGCGAACGTCAACGGGGCGACCGGCGGGCTCGTCTGCGCCCTGGAGGACACCCGGGCCCCAGGGGCGGGCGCGCTGCCGACGCCGGTCGAGCTGGCCGCGTACCGGATCGTGCAGGAGTCCCTGACCAACGCCCTCAAGCACGCGGCGCCGGGCCCGGTGACGGTGCGTCTGGGCCGGACCGGGGAGCTGCTGACGGTCGAGGTGACGAGTGTGTTCGGCAGCCGGACCGGTCCCACGGCGCCCGGGTCGGGGGCGGGCCTGGTGGGCATGCGGGAGCGGGTGGCGCTGCTCGGTGGGACGATCTCCGCGCGGGCGGAGCCGGAGGGCGACGGAACCAAGATCTGGCGCGTGCGGGCCGAACTGCCCGTGACGGAGAGGACGATGCGGGAATGACGATCCGGGTACTGGTCGCGGAGGACCAGTCGGCGGTGCGCGCGGGGCTGGTGCTGATCCTCTCCAGCGCACCGGACATCGAGGTCGTCGGGGAGGCGGGGGACGGTGAGGCGGCGGTGCGCCTGGCGCGTGAACTCCGCCCGGACCTGGTGCTGATGGATGTGCAGATGCCGCGCCTGGACGGGGTGTCGGCGACCCGGCAGGTCGTCGCGGAGGAGCTGGCGGACGTCCTCGTGCTCACCACGTTCGATCTCGACGAGTACGTCTTCGGGGCGCTGCGCGCGGGCGCCTCGGGCTTCCTGCTGAAGAACACCGACGCCCGCGATCTGCTGGAGGCGGTACGGACGGTGGCGCGCGGCGAGGGGCTGATCGCCCCGGCCGTGACCCGCCGGCTGATCGCCGAGTTCGCCGGATCAGGAGCCGGAGCGGGAGCCGCGCGCGGCCGGGGCACGGCCGATCCGGCCGTACTGGAGGCGCTCACCCGGCGCGAGCGCGAGGTGCTGGGCTGCCTGGGCGAGGGGCTGTCGAACGCGGAGATCGCGCTGCGTCTCTCCATGGCCGAGGCGACGGTGAAGACCCACGTCAGCAGGCTGCTGGGCAAACTGGAGCTGCGCAGCAGGGTTCAGGCGGCCGTTCTGGCACAGGAGTTGGGGATCTGAGCCGGGCAGCCATCTTTGGTCCAGACCTCTTGACGGTTGGTCCAGACCTTTCTACTGTCACCGAACACACACTGCGGTGAGTACGAGAGCACCCGTACTCAGGGCGGCGCAGGGTTTGCAGTCCACGAATCATCCCCGTTTGTTGGACCTCACCCGAGGAGCACCGTTGAGCACCGATACCCCCCAACGCCGTTCCAGATTCAGATGGATGCCCGCCGTCAGCGGCCGATCCAAGATCGTCGCGGCCCTCACCGCGCTCGTCGTACCGCTGGCCGCGATGGTGGGGCTGGCCTCCCCCGCATCGGCAGCCGCGTCGGCCACCGCCACGTACACCAAGAAGTCGGACTGGGGCAGCGGCTTCGAGGGCCAGTGGACGGTGAAGAACACCGGCACCACCGCGCTCTCCTCCTGGACCATCGAGTGGGACTTCCCCTCGGGCACCTCGGTCGGCTCCGCCTGGGACGCCTCCGTGACCAGCAGCGGCAACCACTGGACCGCGAAGAACCTTTCCTGGAACGGGACCGTGGCGCCGGGCGCCAGCATCAGCTTCGGTTTCAACGGCAGCGGCTCCGGCTCCCCCACGGGCTGCAAGCTGAACGGCGCCTCCTGTGACGGCGGCCCCACCGTTCCCGGTGACAACCCGCCCTCCGCGCCCGGCAAGCCCACCGCCGGCGACATCACCGACACCTCGGTGAAGCTGAGCTGGAGCGCGGCCACCGACGACAAGGGAGTCAAGAACTACGACGTCCTGCGCGACGGTGCCAAGGTCGCCACGGTCACCGGCACGACGTACACCAACACCGGCCTGACGGCGGGCACCGACTACTCCTACGCCGTGCAGGCCCGGGACACCGCCGACCAGACCGGCCCGGCCTCCGCCTCCACCGCCGTGCGCACCACCGGTGGCGGCGGCGAGCAGCCCGGCGGCGACAAGATCAACCTGGGCTACTTCACCAACTGGGGCGTCTACGGGCGCAACTACCACGTCAAGAACCTGGTGACGTCCGGCACGGCGGCGAAGATCACGCACATCAACTACGCGTTCGGCAACGTGCAGAACGGCAAGTGCACCATCGGCGACTCCTACGCCGACTACGACAAGGCGTACACCGCCGACCAGTCCGTCGACGGCGTCGCCGACACCTGGGACCAGCCGCTGCGCGGCAACTTCAACCAGCTGCGCAAGCTGAAGGCCAAGTACCCGCACATCAAGGTGCTGTGGTCGTTCGGCGGCTGGACCTGGTCCGGCGGCTTCGGCCAGGCCGTCCAGAACCCCGCCGCGTTCGCCCAGTCCTGCTACGACCTGGTCGAGGACCCCCGCTGGGCCGATGTCTTCGACGGCATCGACCTGGACTGGGAGTACCCGAACGCCTGTGGTCTGACCTGTGACACCAGCGGCCCGGCCGCGATCAAGACGATGGCCGACGCGATGCGGGCCAAGTTCGGCTCGAAGAACCTGGTCACCGCCGCCATCACCGCGGACGGCTCCAACGGCGGCAAGATCGACGCGGCCGACTACGGCGGCGCGGCCCAGTCCTTCGACTGGTACAACGTGATGACGTACGACTTCTTCGGCGCCTGGGCGGCCAAGGGCCCGACGGCCCCGCACTCGCCGCTGACCTCGTACACCGGCATCCCCCAGCAGGGCTTCACCTCCGCCGACGCCATCGCCAAGCTCAAGGCGAAGGGAGTCCCGGCCAAGAAGCTGCTCCTCGGCATCGGCTTCTACGGCCGCGGCTGGACCGGCGTCACCCAGTCCGCCCCCGGCGGCACGGCGACCGGCGCGGCCCCGGGCACGTACGAGGCGGGCATCGAGGACTACAAGGTCCTCAAGAGCTCCTGCCCCGCCACCGGCACCATCGCCGGCACCGCGTACGCCCACTGCGGCACCAACTGGTGGAGCTACGACACTCCGGCCACCATCGGCTCGAAGATGACCTGGGCGAAGAACCAGGGCCTGGGAGGCGCGTTCTCCTGGGAGTTCTCCGGTGACACCACCAACGGCGAACTCGTGAGCGCGATCGCCAACGGTCTCAAGTGATCCCCACGCCGTAGCGCGAAGCACCACCCCGGAAAAGCGCCGGGGAGACGGGTCCGTCCCCCGTCTCCCCGGTTTCTCGCTGTGTACGCGCTCCGCTACGCGACGTTCACCCTCTGGCCGGGCGGCGCCGCCTCCAGCCAGGCCAGGAAGCCGGTCAGGGCGTCCTCGCTCATCGCCAGCTCCAGGCGCGTCCCCCGGTGGAGACAGCCGAGCACGACGGAGTCGGACAGGAGCGCCAGCTCCTCCTCGCCCTCCGGCAGCCGGCGGGCGATCACCTCGATCGCAGAACGCTCCAGGCCCCGGCGGGGGCGAGGAGCGTAGGAGAAGACCCGGAACCAGTCGACGCGGTCACCGCTGTAGCGGGCGACCCCGTACACCCAGCCTTTGCCGAGGGAGTCGGGTTCCTCGGACACATCCCAGCGCAGGCTGCAGTCGAAGGTCCCTCCGGACCGCTGGATCAGCCGCCTGCGCAGGCCGAAGACGAACAGTCCCAACAGGACCGTGACGACGACGGACGCGCCCACCCACAACGCGAGGACCATCTCCACCGACCTCCTCGCATCGTCGAGTAACGAACACCGAAACCGTATTGCACCTGCATCGCCTCAGCCGCGACACGGCTGGATTGCTCCAGCTCGGGCCGCGGCTGAGTAAAAACATCTGTCAGTGGAGGTGCTAGCGCACCGCCACCGCGCGCAGTCGGACATCGGCGCGCCGCTGGGCAGCGGCGTCCGCGTCCGACTTCGCGAGCTCCAGCGCCCGCTCGGCGCGCTCGACATCGATCTCGTCGGCCAGCTCGGCGATCTCGGCCAGCAGCGACAGCTTGTCGTCCGCGAACGAGATGAATCCACCGTGCACGGCGGCGATCACGGTGCCGCCCTCACTCGTACGGATCGTCACCGGGCCCGATTCCAGCACACCGAGAAGCGGCTGGTGACCGGGCATGACGCCGATGTCGCCGGACGTGGTACGCGCGACGACCAGGGTGGCCTCGCCGGACCAGACACTTCGGTCCGCGGCGACCAGCTCGACATGCAGCTCAGCAGCCAAGGGTGGCTCCTCGGGTCACCACCCGGCCGCCCGGCCGGGTGTTGGGTCAATTCTACGGGGCGTGGTGAGGGGGGCGGGACACACCCACCCCCCTCGGTGAGCCGGAGGCTCAGGAGACGCCGAGCTCCTTGGCCTTGGCCTTGAGGTCGTCCAGGCCACCGCACATGAAGAACGCCTGCTCGGGGAAGTGGTCGTAGTCCCCGTCGCAGATCGCGTTGAACGCGGAGATCGACTCGTCGAGCGGAACGTCCGAACCGTCCAGGCCGGTGAACTGCTTGGCGGCGTGGGTGTTCTGCGACAGGAAGCGCTCGACGCGACGGGCACGGTGGACAACGAGCTTGTCCTCCTCGCCCAGCTCGTCGATACCGAGGATCGCGATGATGTCCTGGAGGTCCTTGTACTTCTGGAGGATCCCCTTGACGCGGCTGGCCGCGGCGTAGTGGTCCTGCGAGATGTAGCGCGGGTCCAGGATGCGGGACGTGGAGTCCAGCGGGTCCACGGCCGGGTAGATGCCCTTCTCGGAGATCGGACGGGAGAGAACCGTCGTCGCGTCGAGGTGGGCGAACGTGGTGGCCGGGGCCGGGTCGGTCAGGTCGTCCGCGGGGACGTAGATCGCCTGCATCGAGGTGATCGAGTGACCACGCGTCGAGGTGATGCGCTCCTGGAGCACACCCATCTCGTCGGCCAGGGTCGGCTGGTAACCCACCGCGGACGGCATACGGCCGAGCAGCGTGGAGACCTCGGAGCCGGCCTGCGTGAAGCGGAAGATGTTGTCGATGAAGAGCAGCACGTCCTGCTTCTGCACATCGCGGAAGTACTCCGCCATGGTCAGGGCGGACAGGGCCACGCGCAGACGCGTCCCCGGCGGCTCGTCCATCTGGCCGAAGACGAGCGCGGTCTTCTCCAGAACGCCCGACTCGGTCATCTCGTCGATGAGGTCGTTGCCCTCACGGGTGCGCTCGCCGACACCGGCGAACACCGACACACCGTCGTGCAGCTTCGCCACACGCATGATCATTTCCTGGATGAGGACCGTCTTGCCGACGCCCGCACCACCGAACAGACCGATCTTGCCGCCCTTGACGTACGGGGTCAGCAGGTCGACGACCTTCAGGCCGGTCTCGAACATCTCGGTCTTCGACTCGAGCTGGTCGAAGGCCGGGGCCTTGCGGTGGATCGGCCAGCGCTCGGTGATCTGCGCCTCGGCCTCCGGCTCGTTCAGGATCTGACCGAGGGTGTTGAACACCTTGCCCTTGGTGATGTCACCGACGGGGACGGTGATGCCCGTGCCCGTGTTGGTCACCGGGGCCTGGCGGACCACGCCGTCGGTGGGCTGCATCGAGATCGCGCGGACCATGCCGTCGCCCAAGTGCTGGGCGACTTCGAGGGTCAGCGTCTTGCGGGCGCCGTCCTCGGCCGGGTCGGCGACCTCGATGTGGAGGGCGTTGTAGATCTCCGGCATCGCGTCGACGGGGAACTCCACGTCGACGACCGGGCCGATGACCCGGGCGACGCGGCCCGTGGCAGCGGCCGTCTCAACTGTCGTCGTCATTACTTGTCACTCCCCGCGGTCGCGTCGGCCAGAGCACTGGCACCGCCGACGATCTCGCTGATTTCCTGGGTGATTTCGGCCTGTCGGGCCGCGTTGGCAAGCCGGGACAGGCTCTTGATGAGGTCCCCGGCATTGTCGGTCGCCGACTTCATCGCGCGGCGGCGGGCAGCGTGCTCGGAAGCGGCTGCCTGCAGCAGTGCGTTGTAGATGCGGCTCTCGACGTAGCGCGGCAGAAGGGCGTCCAGGACGTCCTCGGCCGACGGCTCGAACTCGAACAGCGGAAGGATCTCACCCTTGCGGGTGCTCTCCTCGGCCACCTCGTCGAGCGAAAGCGGCAGCATCCGGTCGTCGACCGCGTTCTGCGTCATCATCGACACGAATTCCGTGAAGACGATGTGCAGCTCGTCGACGCCGCCCTCGGCCGTTTCCTTCTGGATGGCCTCGATCAACGGGGCGGCGATGCTCTTGGCATCGGAGTACGCCGGGTTGTCGGTGAAGCCGGTCCAGGAGTCCTCGACCTTGCGCTCGCGGAAGCCGTAGTACGCGACACCCTTGCGGCCGACGATGTACGTGTCGACCTCCTTGCCCTCGGAGGCAAGGCGCTCCCGCAGTCGCTCCGCGGCCTTGATGGCGTTGGAGGAGTAGCCGCCGGCCAGCCCGCGGTCGCTCGTGACGAGCAGGACCGCGGCCCGGGTCGGGGCGTCGACCTCGGTGGTGAGCGGGTGCTTGGCGTTGGAGCCGGTCGCCACCGCGGTCACCGCACGGGTGAGCTCGGTCGCGTACGGCTGGGACGCCGCCACCTTGCGCTGCGCCTTGACGATGCGCGAGGCGGCGATCATCTCCATCGCCTTGGTGATCTTCTTGGTCGCGGTGACGGCTTGGATGCGGCGCTTGTAAACGCGAAGCTGAGCGCCCATCGATCAGCCCTCGCCCAGGAGCTTGCCGTCCGAGGTCTCGAACTGCTGCTTGAAGGCGGCGATCGCGTCGGCGATCGACTGCAGCGTGTCGTCGGACATCTTGCCGCCCTCGGCGATGCTGGTCAGGAGGTCCTTGCGCTCACGGCGCAGGAACTCCAGCAGCTCGGCCTCGAAGCGACGGATGTCCTCGACCGGGACGTCGTCCATCTTGCCCGTGGTGCCGGCCCAGACCGAGACGACCTGCTCCTCCATCGGGAACGGGGCGTACTGCGGCTGCTTCAGCAGCTCGACCATGCGCTTACCGCGCTCCAGCGAGGCCTTCGAGGCCGCGTCCAGGTCGGAACCGAAGGCGGCGAACGCCTCCAGCTCGCGGTACTGGGCGAGGTCCACGCGAAGCCGGCCGGAGACCTGCTTCATGGCCTTGTGCTGGGCGGAGCCACCGACTCGGGAGACCGAGATACCGACGTTGAGCGCCGGACGCTGACCCGCGTTGAACAGGTCGGACTCCAGGAAGCACTGGCCGTCGGTGATGGAGATGACGTTGGTCGGAATGAACGCCGACACGTCGTTCGCCTTGGTCTCGACGATCGGGAGGCCCGTCATCGAACCGGCGCCCATCTCGTCGGAGAGCTTGGCGCAGCGCTCCAGCAGACGCGAGTGCAGGTAGAAGACGTCGCCCGGGTAGGCCTCGCGGCCCGGCGGGCGGCGCAGCAGCAGGGACACGGCGCGGTAGGCGTCGGCCTGCTTCGAGAGGTCGTCGAAGATGATCAGGACGTGCTTGCCCTGGTACATCCAGTGCTGGCCGATGGCCGAACCGGTGTACGGCGCCAGGTACTTGAAGCCGGCCGGGTCGGACGCCGGGGCGGCGACGATGGTCGTGTACTCCAGCGCACCGGCCTCTTCGAGCGCACCACGCACGGAGGCGATGGTGGAACCCTTCTGACCGATGGCGACGTAGATGCAGCGGACCTGCTTGTTCACGTCGCCCGAGCGCCAGTTGTCGCGCTGGTTGATGATCGTGTCGACGGCCAGAGCGGTCTTACCCGTCTGACGGTCGCCGATGATCAGCTGACGCTGGCCTCGGCCGATCGGCACCATGGCGTCGACGGCCTTGTAGCCGGTCTGCATCGGCTCGTGCACCGACTTGCGGACCATGACGCCAGGGGCCTGCAGCTCGAGGGCGCGGCGGCTGTCGGTCTCGATCTCGCCGAGACCGTCGATCGGGTTGCCGAGCGGGTCGACGACGCGGCCGAGGTAGCCCTCGCCGACGCCGACCGAGAGCACCTCACCGGTGCGCTGCACCGGCTGGCCCTCCTCGATTCCGCTGAACTCGCCGAGGACGATCGCACCGATCTCGCGCTCCTCGAGGTTGAGGGCGAGACCGAGGGTGCCGTCCTCGAACTTCAGCAGCTCGTTCGCCATGGCGGAGGGCAGACCCTCCACCTTCGCGATGCCGTCGCCGGCAACGCTGACCGTACCGACCTCCTCGCGCGAGGCCGCGTCCGGCTGGTACGACTGGACAAAGTTATCCAGTGCGTCCCGGATCTCCTCCGGCCGGATCGTGAGCTCCGCCATCTGGGTTCCCTGCTCTCCTTGTTGGGCCCGAAGTTTCTTAAGGGGGTCTGGGGGCCGACCCCCAGGAATCTTCTGCAATTTCTGCACGGCCCAACCGGGCCGCTGGTCTTGCTTGTTCTTACGCTGTGTCAGCCGGCGATGCGACGGGTCGCCTCGTCGAGGCGATCCGCGACCGTGCCGTTGATGATCTCGTCACCGACGCGCACCGAGACCCCGCCGAGGACCGCGGGGTCCACGTCCAGGTTCAGATGCATCCGCCGACCGTAGAGCTTCGCCAGGGCGTCGCCGAGGCGCTGCTTCTGCCGGTCGCTGAGCGGCACCGCCGAGGTGACGACGGCGACCATGCGGTCCCGGCGCTCCGCGGCGAGCTTGGACAGCGAGTCCAGCCCTGCTTCCAGGCTACGTCCACGGGGCTGGGTGACCAGGCGGACGATGATCCGCTCGGTGACCGGCTGCGCCTTGCCGCCGAGCAGGCTGCGCAGCAGCTCGCTCTTGGCGGACGCCGTGGCCGTACGGCTGGTGAGCGCGGAGCGCAGCTCCTTGTCGGAGCCGACGATCCGGCCGAACCGGAACAGCTCGTCCTCGACGTCGTCGAGGTTGCCGCCGCGCTGGGCCGCGGTGAGGTCTGCGGTGTTCGCCAGCTCCTCGACCGAGTCCACCAGGTCACGGGACTGCGACCAGCGGGACCGGACCAGTCCGGAGACCAGGTCGACGGTCTCGCCGCCCACCTGTCCGCTGAGCAGGCGCGCGACCAGCTCGGCCTTGCTCTCGCCGCTCTGGGCCGGGTCGGTGAGGACCCGGCGCAGGGATACTTCGCGGTGGAGCAGTGCGGTGACCGACGCCAGCTCCTCGGCGAGCTTCGCCGCGTCGACCGACGTGTTGTCGGTCAGCGCGTCGAGACGCTCGCGTGCGGCAGCCAGTGCTTCGCGGCTCGCGCCGTTCATCGGGCGGCCTCGGCCTTCGCCTCGAGCTCGTCGAGGAAACGGTCGACGGTGCCGCTCTGCCGGGCGTGGTCCTGGAGGGACTCACCGACGAGCTTGCCGGCCAGGTCGGTGGCGAGCTTGCCCACGTCCTGACGCAGCGCCGAGGCAGCGGCCTTGCGGTCCGCCTCGATCTGGGTGTGGCCGGCGGCGATGATCTCTTCGCGCTGCCGCTGACCTTCCGCCTTCATCTCCTGGATGATGACGGCACCCTGCTCCTGCGCCTCCTGGCGCAGACGAGCGGCCTCGTGACGGGCCTCGGCGAGCTGAGCCTTGTACTGCTCAAGAACGCTCTGGGCCTCGGTCTGAGCCGCTTCGGCCTTCTCGATGCCACCTTCGATCGCCTCGCGACGCTCGTCCAGGGCCTTGTTGATGGCCGGGAGGAGCTTCTTGTAGAAGACGAAGAAGACAATGCTGAAGCAGATCAGGCCGATGACAATCTCGGGCAAGACCGGCAGCAGCGGTGACTGCGGCTCCTCAGCTGCCAAGTGCAACATGGTGGACCTTTCGTCGAAAACGTATCGTCAGGTCGCCTGGACTACTTCGGGTAGATGAAGGGCGCGACGAAGCCGATGAGGGCCAGGGCCTCGATGACGGCGAAGCCGAGGAGCATGTTCTGACGGATCAGGCCGGCCGCCTCGGGCTGGCGGGCGATCGCCTGCACACCGTTACCGAAGATGATGCCGATGCCGACGCCGGGGCCGATCGCCGCGAGGCCGTAACCGATGGTGCCGACGTTGCCCACAACGGCTGCGAGAGTCTCAGACATGGATCTGTGATTCCTTCTCTTGATTGGCCGGTGGAGATTGCGTCCACCGGACGTTCTAGGGGATGTCCGGGTGGTGACCCGGGTGTCCTCAGTGCGCTTCTTCGAGCGCCTGGGACAAGTACGTGGCGGTCAGCACGGTGAACACGTAGGCCTGGAGCGCCTGGATGAACATCTCGAAGACGGTCAGGGCCAGCGTCACGGCGAACGACGCGGTGGCGTAGACGGTACCGAGCACGGTGCCGAGCATGTACCAGGTCGCGATCGTGAAGACCAGGATCAGGATGTGACCGGCGAACATGTTCGCGAAGAGCCGGACCGCCAGCGTGAAGGGGCGCACGAAGATGTTCGAGACGAACTCGATCGGCGTCAGGATCACATAGATCGGCTTGGGCAGGCCGCTCGGTACGCACAGGTTGCGGATACCGCCGACGAAGCCGTTGGACCGGAACGTCACCGTCATGTAGACGGCCCAGACGAGCAGCGCCAGTCCGACCGGGTAGGCGATGAGCGAGCTCACCGGGAACTGCGCGATCGGGATGATCGCCCAGAGGTTCAGCATCCAGACGAAGAAGAACAGCGACACCAGCAGCGGGACGAAGGGCTCGCCCTTCTTACCGATGATCTCCTTGGCGATGCCCCGGTGCACGAAGTCGTAAAGGGCTTCGGCGACCATCTGCAGCTTGCCGGGAACGACCTTGGGCTTGGAGAAGCCCATCCAGAAAAGGGTCAGGATCGCAATCGTCCCGATGATCGCCAGCAGCATCGGCTTGTTGAACTCGACCGGACCGATCGTGAAGATCGGGTCGAAGATGAACGACCACGCGCTCGGGGCTGGGAATCCGCACGAGCCCTGGAACAGGTGGCAGTCAACCTCGAAGGCGAGCGTCTGGGCGTCAGCAGTCACCAGGAGCTCCTTCTGCATGGCGCATGGATACGGCTACCTCGTTGTATCGGAGCGGCTGGCAGCCGCAGGTCGGCACCGGACTGGTTCTTACGGTGAGGAGGCGGCGGCCGGGCCCGAAGCCTCGCGATGAATCAGGCGACAGCCGTGTTGTCCGTGCCCGCAGTACCGCAACCGAGACCGGACGATAGCAGCATGTCGAACAGAGCTTTATCCCGGCCCTACTGGTCATGCTTCCCCTCGGATCCGCCCGGGGCGTTCCGGCTCTCCGCCTCCGGATCCACGTACAGGGTCTTGCTCCTGGCGTGCAGGACGGTCTGCGTGACGATCCACGTGATCACCGAGACGACCAGCGTGAGGGCGAACACCTGGAGGTCGAAGAGGGTGGTGTTCCTGATGGCCATGATCAGGCCGAGCAGGACCACGAGCTGGACCGAGTAGACCAGCAGTCCCATCCCCTGGAAGAGGTGCGGCATCGACTTGGCGACCCACTGCAGCGCCAGCTGCCCGAGGGCCATGAAGAGGATGACCACCACGCAGCCCACGACGGCGCCGATCGCCCCCTTGCCGCCGACGACGAGCCCGCCGACGAGCGTGGCGATGGCTCCCACCGCGGCGGTGGGGGTGGCGATGCGCAGTACTTCGCGCATGTCGGACTGCATGGCGGCAGCTCCACTGGTCTGAGAGGAGGAATGGGGCGTCGTCATGGACGAGCGTAGGCCCGGTCCGCGAGGCGGTTTACCAGGCCAAAGGACCGTCTCACTAGGGTCCTTCGGCTCCGTCACCGGGTCTCGTGAACGGTATCACAAACTATTTGATGAGGTCTTTACCTGGAAAGTGTGCCAACTGTCACACATGAGAGTTAGTCCGCGCGTGTGTGCACGACAAGGCGGCGCAATGTCTGGTAATGCGCCGCGGCTTCCGAATCGTCAACGGGAGGAGTCGATGGAACGGCGATCCGCGAACCGCGAACGAGCGCCGATCGCGGTAGCGCCGTTGACGCCGGAGACCCCGACCGCCACGGGGGCCCGTTCGGGCCCCTCCTCGCCCATCTGAGCTTCTGCCGAGCCCTGTTGGGCCCCGGAGGCCACGAGGGCCGGCTTCTCGTCGTACGAGGGCGAGGAGGAGGGGGCCTGCTCCGCGGCGCGGTGCCGGTAGCGCGGCGGCACGAAGCGGTTGGCCCAGTGCGGGGTGCGCGGGGTGAAGCGCGGCATCAGCAGCAGGACCAGGCCCACCGCGCTCGCCGCCATGATGACGAACACGATCCACATCGACGCCGAGTGCACCGAGTAGCCGACCGTGCCGAAGGCGATCAGGGCCGACCAGAAGTACATGATCAGCACGGCCCGGCTGTGCGAGTGGCCGACCTCCAGCAACCGGTGGTGCAGGTGGCCCCGGTCCGCGGCGAACGGCGACTGGCCGTTCCAGGTGCGCCGGACGATGGCGAGGACCAGGTCGGCGGCCGGGATCGCGATGATCGTCAGCGGCAGCACCAGCGGGATGAAGACCGGGAGCATCGCGTGGGTGGCGCCGCGCTCGCTGCCCTCGAAGATCTGCATGAGGTCCGGGTCGACCTGGCCCGTGATCGAGATCGCGCCCGCCGCCAGCACCAGGCCGATCAGCATCGAGCCCGAGTCGCCCATGAAGATCCGCGCCGGATGCATGTTGTGCGGCAGGAAGCCGAGGCACATGCCCATCAGGATCGCCGCGAACAGCGTCGCGGGGGCCGCCGCCTCGATCCCGTACCCCATCCAGAGCCGGTAGGCGTACAGGAAGAACGCCGCGGAAGCGATGCACACCATGCCCGCCGCGAGCCCGTCCAGGCCGTCGACGAAGTTGACCGCGTTGATCGTGATGACGACCAGCGCCACCGTGAGCAGCGTGCCCTGCCACTGGGTGAGGGCGACCGTGCCGACGCCGGGGATCGGCAGCCACAGGATCGTGAGCCCCTGGATGACCATGACGGCGGCGGCGATCATCTGGCCGCCGAGCTTGATCAGGGCGTCGATCTCGAACTTGTCGTCGAGGACGCCGATCAGCCAGATCAGGGCGGCGCCGGAGAGCAACGCCCTTGGTTCGTTGGAGAGTTCGAAGACACCCTGGAGATTGAAGAGGTGGTCGGCGACGATCAGTCCCGCACACAGTCCGCCGAACATGGCGATCCCACCGAGCCGGGGTGTCGGCTCCCGGTGGACGTCGCGCGCACGGATCGCGGGCATCGCCCCGACCGCGATGGCGAACTTACGCACCGGTCCGGTCAGCAGATAGGTCACCGCTGCCGTGACACAGAGCGTCAGCAGGTAATCACGCACGGGCTGCCCCACAGGTCTCGCCGGCCATCTCAGCCCCACACCCTAGTCTCTGATGGAAGGACTCAACGGTACGGGTGATGGTTCCATCGGTTGCGCCTACCCCGGATAGGGCGGATTCCGCTCGGCCAGTTCCCGGACCTCCGCCGCGATCGGGCTCACATCGCCCGGCTCCCGTACGGCCGCTCCGAACAGGGCCGCGATGCGGGCCATGTCCCCCTCGTCCATCCCCTGGGTGGTGACGGCGGCGGTGCCCAGGCGGATGCCCCGGGCGTCCCCGTACGGCAGGGCGCAGGTGTCCAGGACCACACCGGCGGCCGCGAGACGCTCCCGGGCGGTGCGGCCGTCGACGCCGAGCGGGGCCGGGTCCGCGACGACGATGTGGGTGTCCGTGCCGCCGGTGGTCACCTCGAACCCCTCCGCCTCCAGACCGGCGGCGAGCACCCGGGCGTGGGCGACGACCTGGTGGGCGTAGAGCGTGTACGCGGGGGTGGCCGCCTCCCCGAACGCGACCGCCTTCGCCGCCACCGTGTGCATCTGGGCCCCGCCCTGCGTGAACGGGAACACCGCCCGGTCGATCCGCTCGGCCAGCTCCGTACCGCACAGGATCATGCCGCCGCGCGGTCCGCGCAGCACCTTGTGCGTGGTGGCGCAGACCACGTCGGCGTACGGGACCGGGTTCGGCGCCGCTCCCCCGGCGATCAGCCCCATCGGGTGCGCGGCGTCGACGATCAGATACGCCCCGACCTCGTCGGCGATCTCCCGGAACAGCGCGTAGTCGGGGTGGCGGGGATAGGAGATCGAACCGCAGACGATCGCCTTGGGCCGGCGGGCGCGGGCCAGGGCGCGCAGCCGGGTGTGATCGATCAGCCCGGTGTCCGGGTCCACCCCGTAGCCGACGAAGTCGAACCAGCGGCCGGAGAAGTTGCCCGGCGCCCCGTGGGTGAGATGTCCCCCGTACGGGAGCCCCATGGCGAGGACCGTGTCGCCGGGGCGCAGCAGCGCGGCATAGGCGGCGAGGACGGCGGAGGAGCCGGAGTGCGGCTGGACGTTGGCGTGTTCGGCGCCGAAGAGGGCGGTGGCCCGGCGTACGGCGATGCGTTCGGCGGCGTCCGCGTGCTCGCAGCCGCCGTGGTGGCGGGCGCCCGGGTACCCCTCGGCGTACTTGTTGGCGAGCGGGGAGCCGAGGGCGGCGAGAACGGCGGGCGAGGTGAAGTTCTCGGCGGCGATCAGCTGGAGGGCGCCTGCCTGCCGGTCCCGCTCCGCGAGGAGGATCCCGGCGATCTCCGGGTCCTGGCGGAGCAGCGCGCCGAAGTCCTGGGGCAGGGCGTCGGGGCGGTCGGGCGCGGGCGGCACGGCCGCGGGTGCGGCGGGAGAGGTGACCGGCATGGGACGGCTCCGGGCCTGGAGGTGGGTGCGCCGGCGAGGGGTGCCGGTGTCAGCTCCAACGTACGCCGGGGCGGTGCGCCGTGCCCGCTGTCGCGGGGCGCCGTACGCCGGTCGGCGCACCGGGGCGGGCACGCGCGGGCCCGGCGCGGGCGCCCGGTCAGTGCGGGGCGCGTACGCCGGTGAGCGCGGTGACGACCGGGTCGAGCGCCTGGTTGATCTCGTCGCCGATGGAGCGGAAGAAGGTGATGGGGGCGCCGTAGGGGTCGTAGACCTCGTCCGCCTCGGCGGTCGGGGCCAGCAGCCAGCCGCGCAGCGCGGCGGCGGCGCGCACCAGGGCGCGGGCGCGCTCGACGACGCCCTCGTCGCGCGGGTCGGGCAGGGTGGCCGGGTCTATGGCCCGTACCAGCCGGGTGAACTCCTTGAGCGTGAAGGTGCGCAGGCCCGCGGAGTGGCCCATCGAGATGACCTGGGCGCGGTGGTCGCGGGTGGCGGTGAGGACCAGGTCGGCGCGGATGACGTGCTCGTCCAGCAGCTCCCGGCCGACGAAGCCGCTGGCGTCCGCGCCGAAGTCGGCGAGGACGACCTCGGCGTTGGCCTCCATGGGCGCGCCTTCATGGCCCCAGGTGCCCGCGCTCTCCACGATGAGGCCGCCGATGAGCGGGTCGCCGAGGCGGTCCACCAGGGCATGGCGGGTCAGCCGCTCGGTGATCGGTGAGCGGCAGACGTTGCCGGTGCTGACGTGGAGGATGCGGAAGGTGTCGGTCCGCCCCGCTATGCCACGCCCCTCGGGGGCGGTCAATTGGCCACCTCGAGGTCGGGGACCACCTTGCGCAGCTCCTCCGCGGAGAGGGCGCCGGCGCGCAGCAGGACCGGGGTGGCGCCGGTGACGTCGACGATGGAGGACGGCACGATGCCGGGCGTCGGGCCGCCGTCGAGGTAGACGGAGACGGAGTCGCCGAGCATGCCCTGGGCGGCGTCGCAGTCCTCGGGCGAGGGGTGTCCGGTGAGGTTGGCGCTGGAGACGGCCATCGGGCCGACCTCGGTGAGCAGCTCGATGGCGACCGGGTGCAGCGGCATCCGGATGGCGACGGTGCCCCGGGTGTCGCCGAGGTCCCACTGGAGGGAGGGCTGGTGCCGGGCGACGAGGGTGAGGGCGCCGGGCCAGAAGGCGTCGACGAGCTCCCAGGCCTCCTCGGAGAAGTCGGTGACCAGGCCGTGCAGGGTGTTCGGCGAGCCGATGAGGACAGGGGTGGGCATGTTGCGGCCCCGTCCCTTGGCGTCGAGCAGGTCCGCGACGGCCTCCGAGGTGAAGGCGTCCGCACCGATCCCGTACACGGTGTCGGTGGGCAGCACGACCAGTTCGCCCCGGCGGACGGCCGATGCGGCCTCGCGCAGGCCCGTGGTCCGGTCGGTGGCGTCGTTGCAGTCGTATCGCCGAGCCATCAGCCGGCCTCCTGGAGCGGGTGCGGGTACGGGTGGTGGTGCCGGGGGCCGGTCACGGCATGGCCTTGCGGGCGGTGGCGAACCGGGGGCGCTTGTTCAGGTCGGGGTGGTCGGCGGCGTCCGCCCAGCCCCGCTCCTCGGTGAAGATCCACGGGACCTGGCCGCCCTGGGTGTCGGCGTGCTCGATGACGACGAGGCCGCCGGGGCGCAGCAGGCGGTGGGCGGTGCGTTCGATGCCGCGGATGGTGTCGAGGCCGTCCTCGCCGGAGAAGAGGGCCATCTCCGGGTCGTGGTCACGGGCCTCGGGGGCGACGTACTCCCATTCGGTGAGCGGGATGTACGGCGGGTTGGAGATCACCAGGTCGACCTGGCCGTCGAGCTCGGGAAGGGCGCTCAGAGCGTCTCCGCGGTGCACGGTGACCCTGGACCCCTCGGCGTTCTTCCGCGTCCACCTGAGGGCGTCCTCGGACAGCTCCACGGCGTGCACGCGCGAGCGGGGGACCTCCTGGGCGATGGCGAGCGCGATGGCGCCCGATCCGGTGCACAGGTCGACGACGACGGGCTCGACGACGTCCATCGCGCGGACGGCGTCTATGGCCCAGCCGACGACGGACTCGGTCTCCGGGCGGGGCACGAAGACGCCGGGCCCCACCTGGAGCTCCAGGTAGCGGAAGAAGGCGCGGCCGGTGATGTGCTGGAGGGGTTCGCGGGCCTCGCGGCGGGCGATCGTCTCCCAGTACCGGGCGTCGAAGTCGGTGTCGGGCACCGCGTGCAGCGCGCCCCGCTTGACCCCGTGGACGTAGGCCGCGAGTTCCTCGGCGTCGAATCGCGGTGAGGGGACACCGGCGTCGGCCAGCCGCTGGGTGGCCTGGGCCACCTCGGCGAGCAGCAGGTTCATCGCGGTTCTCCGTACGGTTTACGGGTGTGCGGGGCGGGCGGGTCGCTTACGCGTTGGCGAGCTTGGCGGCGGAGTCGGCGTCGACGCATGCCTGGATGACGGCGTCGAGTTCGCCGTCGAGCACCTGGTCCAAGTTGTACGCCTTGAAGCCGACGCGGTGGTCCGAGATGCGGTTTTCCGGGAAGTTGTACGTCCGGATCTTCTCGGAACGGTCGACGGTGCGCACCTGGCTGCGGCGGACGTCGGAGGCTTCCTGCTCGGCGGCCTCCTGGGCGGCGGCGAGCAGCCGGGAGCGCAGGATGCGCATGGCCTGCTCCTTGTTCTGGAGCTGGCTCTTCTCGTTCTGGCAGGAGGCGACGACACCGGTCGGCAGGTGCGTGATCCGGACGGCGGAGTCGGTCGTGTTGACGGACTGGCCGCCGGGCCCGGAGGAGCGGTAGACGTCGATGCGCAGGTCGTTGGCGTGGATCTCGACGTCGACCTCCTCGGCCTCGGGGGTGACGAGCACGCCCGCCGCGGAGGTGTGGATGCGGCCCTGGGACTCGGTGGAGGGCACGCGCTGCACACGGTGCACGCCGCCCTCGTACTTCATCCGGGCCCAGACGCCCTGGCCGGGCTCGGTCGCGCCGTTGCCGCCCTTGGTCTTGACCGCGACCTGGACGTCCTTGTAGCCGCCGAGCTCGGACTCGGTGGAGTCGATGATCTCGGTCTTCCAGCCGACGCGCTCGGCGTAGCGCAGGTACATGCGCAGCAGGTCACCGGCGAACAGGGCGGACTCGTCGCCGCCGGCGCCCGCCTTGATCTCCAGGAGCACGTCCTTGTCGTCGCTGGGGTCGCGCGGGACGAGGAGGAGGCGGAGCTTCTCGGTGAGCTCCTCGCGCTGCTTCTCCAGGTCCTTGACCTCGGCGGCGAAGTCGGGGTCGTCCGCGGCGAACTCGCGGGCGGTCTCGATGTCGTCGCCGGTCTGCTTCCAGGCCCGGTACGTGGAGACGATCGGGGTCAGCTCCGCGTAACGCTTGTTCAGCTTGCGCGCGTTGGCCTGGTCGGCATGGACCGACGGATCGGCGAGCTTCTTCTCGAGATCGGTGTGTTCACCGATCAGTTCCTCGACCGCCTCGAACATTCGGGGGCTCCTGGTTGGTCTGGGATCTGCGGGCCTGCTGGAGGGCGTACTGCCCGGTGGGGTGTCCGGCGGGGGCTTCCCCCCGGGCACCCGACCGGAAAAAACGCCGGTTCCGACGCCCCCGGGAAGAGGGCGCCAGGAACCGGCGCAGTGGCTCGCTACTTGCTGGCGGAGCCGGCAGCCTTGCCGAAGCGGGCCTCGAAGCGGGCCACGCGGCCGCCGGTGTCGAGGATCTTCTGCTTGCCCGTGTAGAACGGGTGGCACTCGGAGCAGACGTCGGCACGGATCGCGCCGCTGTCGAGGGTGCTCCGGGTGGTGAACGACGCACCGCAGGTGCAGCTGACCTGCGTCTCGACGTACTCGGGGTGGATGTCGCGCTTCAAGGTGTCTCCTAGTTTCGGGAGGGCGCCGGGTCGTCCGCGCGGATTTGCGGGGCCGTGAACCGGGGCCGACGTATCAGTCTGCCAGGACCGGCCGTATCTCCCAAAACCGGGGGCGGAGCGCAGGTATTCCCGCCACGGGCCGCGCACACAGGGTGACCGGTGAAGCTACTCGACGACCTTCGCGGCGTCGCCCTTGTCTCCGGCCGACTTCTCGATGGCGGAGGCGGGGATCGGCCGGTCCTTCTTGAGGGCGGCCCAGACCTGCCGGCCGGCCTTCTCCTGCGGCAGGACCCGGTTCGGGTCGGCCGGGTCGTACTCCACGGGCAGGGTCACCATGTGGACGTTGTCGGCGCCCAGCCCCTTGAGGCCGTTCGCGAAGCCGGTGAGCTTCTTGACGGAGCCGAGGCCGGAGTCGGTGGTGACGGCCTTGGTGGCGGCGTCCGCGAGACCGTAGAGCTTCTTGGGGCTGGAGAACACCCCGACACTCTTCGCCTGTTCCATCAGCGCCTTGATGAACGCCTGCTGGAGCTGGATGCGTCCCAGGTCGCTGCCGTCGCCGACGCTCTTGCGGGTACGGACGAGTCCGAGGGACTCCTCACCGTTCAGGGTGTGGGTGCCGGGCTCCAGGTTCAGGTGGCTCTTGGAGTCGTCGATCGCGGTCTTCGTGGTGATCTCGACGCCGCCGAGCTCGTCGATGAGCTTCTTGAAGCCGGTGAAGTCGACTTCCAGATAGTGGTCCGTGCGGATGCCGGACATCGACTCGACGGTCTTCACCGCGCAGGCGGGCCCGCCGACCTCGTAGGCGGTGTTGAACATCGCCCGGTGCTCGGCCGGGACCTGGTCGCCGGTGGTGTCGCTCTCGCAGCTGGGGCGCTCTATCAGGGTGTCGCGCGGTATCGAGACGACGCTCGCGGACTTGTGGCCCTTGTCGACGTGGACGACCATCGCCGTGTCGGAGCGGGCCGCGCCCTCGTCCTCGCCGTACTTCCCGTTGTCGCCGGAGCGCGAGTCGGAGCCCAGCACCAGGATGTCCTGCGAGCCGTCGTCCACGTCGTCGGGACGGTCGGTGCCGAGCTTGGCGTCGATGTCGACGCTGGAGAGGTTGCCGTCGAGCGCCATGTACGCGTAGCCGAGCCCGGCCCCGCCGACGACCACGACTCCCGCCGCCGTCCAGGCCGCGATGACCTTGGCGCGGCGCCTGCGGGACGGCTTCCTCCGTCGGCTGCCGGTGCCGCGTATGCGGCCCGTGCTCCTGCTCTGCTCGCTCACGCGTCTCCCTCGTCACTCCTGTTGCCCGTCTGCCCCCTGCCGTGGTGATCCACGCCCGGTCGGCCTCTCCTGTTGGGACGGCCGAAGCACCAAGAAGGGTTGCATACGCGCCTGTGGCCCCCGTCGGAGGACGGGGGCCACAGGCCTTACGGGCGTACGAGCCGTGAGGCGGCGTTCACCTGGGGTTTCGTGCCCGGTGCAGCGAAGTGGTGGCCGGGCCCGGGACCGCGGCCGGTGTGGCCAAGGTCTCGGGCCGGCCCGCTCCGGCCGGGATCAGCCGAAGAGGTTGTAGTTGTTGGCTCCGGTGCCCAGCAGCTTGCGGGCGCCGAAGATGTCGCTGTTGGCCTTGCCCGTGCCCGGGTAGAGGTACAGCTCCCCGCTCTTCACGCGGACGATGATGTCCGCGTGGCCGTCGCCGGTGAAGTCACCGGTGGTGACCAGGGCGGTGGCCACGTCCCAGGTCCGGACGAGGACCTTGGGCGCGAACGGGGCACTCGCCTTGCCGGTGCCCTTGAAGAGGTACATCTTGCCGCCGCTGCCCCGGGCGATGATGTCGGCCTTGCCGTCGTTGGTGAAGTCGCCGCTGCCGCGGACCATGGTGTAGCTCAGGCCACCGCCGCCGACCTTGGTCCGGGCGGCGAAGGTGCCGTCGCCCTTGCCCGGGTACAGCCAGAAGCCGCCGGAGGAGTCGGTCGAGAGGATGTCCGGGTGGCCGTCGCCCGTCAGGTCGCCGGGGGCGAGGATCTGCTTGCGGGTGCCCCAGCCGGTGGCCAGCTGCTTGACGTTCCATTCCTGGGACGCCCTGCTGTACCACTGCCAGTACAGGTTGCCGTCCTGGCCGCGCATCAGGAGGTCCTGCTCGTCGTCCCGGTTGAGGTCCGTCTGCAGCAGGACGTTGATGCCGCCCCAGTCGTCACCGAACTCCTTCTTCGCCATCCCGCTGCCCGTCGAGGCGAACAGGTACAGGGCGTCGTCGGACGCACTGCGCGCGATGAGGTCCGCACGGTGGTCGTAGGTGGGATTCGTGTCGTAGGCCCGCGCGTTGACCGCGGGGGTGTAGGTGGTCATCTTGGCGAAGACGCTGTACGCGCCCTCTCCGACACAGTCCTCGATACCCCACGACACGATGCCGGCCAGCTTGCCGCCGATCACCAGCGGGCCGCCGGAGTCACCGTTGCACGACCCGGTGGTCTCCGCGTCGGTCGCGCCCGTCTTGCCGGCGCAGACCATGTGGCCCGCCACGAAGTAGTTGCTGGTGTACGAGTCGCGGCATGCCGCGTCCGAGACGATCGGGATCGTCGCCGAGCGCAGGGTCGTGGAGATGTCGTCGCTGGCGGAGGAGGTACGGCCCCAGCCGTAGACCTTCGCCTGCGTGCCCGGCGCGTAGAGCGCGGTGTCGGTGTTCGACGCCAGCGGCAGCGGCTTGGCCGGAAGCGCACGGTCCACGGTCAGCACGGCGACGTCGTTGTCGGCCGCGCCGTCGTTGTCCCGGTACAGCGGATGGCTCCACTGGCGGTAGGGCAACGCGACGAACTCGGTGTCGCTCGGCTCGATGGAGGCGTTGCCGACCGCGACGACGCCGTACTGCCCCCAGTCGTAACCGTCCACGCAGTGCGCGGCCGTGGCGATCTTGGTGGGCGCGATGACCACGCCGCCGCAGAAGAAGCCGGTGCCGTCCGGGGCGGAGTACCAGAGCTGCGCCATCCACGGCGCGGCGGAGATCGGTGTCTCCGTGCCGCCGATGACCATCGGCGTGGGTGTGGGGCCGTCGCCCCGGGAGAACTCGGCGGGCGGAAGCGTCTTGCGCTCTGCCGCCGCGGCGTCGGCGATCCGCTCGCGCAGCACCGAGTCGGGCGGGGAGACGGGCCGTTCGGCAGCTGCCGCGGACAGCGAGGGCGCCGGCTCCTCGGCCTGGGACGTGGACATCGTCAGCGTCGTGCCGACGAGGGCGAGAACGGTGACGGCAGCCGCCGGAACGGCGAGTCTGAGCCGGCGCGCGTGCCGGCCCCCCGTGGTGCGTATGTGCACGAGGTGATCCTTCGGATAAGAACCGGCGAGACGGAAAAGCCCCACCGGTCGGGAAACGGCGGGGATGCGTGAACTGCGCACAGCGCAGGGCGGATCACCGCAGGGCTCACGCCTCTGCCGTTCCGCCTCGATGGCCCCCCACCTCAACTGGCCCAAATATTACGTGAGTAACAACGGAAGGGGAATGTGCAGAGAAAGAAAAGAAGAAGAAAAGGGAACCGTGGCGAAGAAAAAGGACTCCGCCCCTCACCGAAGTGAGGGGCGGAGTCCTGGAAGACCTGTCCGGTCCGACGCGCGGCCGGTCGGTCAGTCGTTGCCGTTTCCGCTGCCCGGCGTCGTCTTCTGGATCTGGAGCAGGAACTCCGCGTTGGACTGGGTCTTCTTCATCCGGTCCAGGAGGAGTTCGATCGCCTGCTGCTGGTCGAGCGCGTGCAGCACCCGGCGCAGCTTCCAGACGACGGCCAGCTCGTCGGTGCCGAGCAGGATCTCTTCCTTACGGGTGGAGGACGCGTCGACGTCCACCGCCGGGAAGATGCGCTTGTCCGAGAGCTTCCGGTCGAGCTTGAGCTCCATGTTGCCGGTGCCCTTGAACTCCTCGAAGATCACCTCGTCCATGCGCGAGCCGGTCTCGACGAGCGCGGTGGCCAGGATGGTCAGCGAGCCGCCGTCCTCGATGTTGCGCGCGGCGCCGAAGAAGCGCTTCGGGGGGTAGAGCGCGGTCGAGTCGACACCACCGGAGAGGATGCGGCCGGAGGCCGGCGCCGCGAGGTTGTACGCGCGGCCCAGGCGGGTGATCGAGTCGAGCAGGACGACCACGTCGTGACCCAGCTCGACGAGGCGCTTGGCGCGCTCGATGGCCAGCTCCGCGACGGTGGTGTGGTCCTCGGCGGGACGGTCGAAGGTCGAGGAGATGACCTCGCCCTTCACCGACCGCTGCATGTCGGTGACCTCTTCCGGACGCTCGTCGACCAGGACGACCATCAGGTGGCACTCGGGGCTGTTGACCGTGATCGCGTTGGCGATGGCCTGCAGGATCATGGTCTTGCCGGTCTTCGGCGGAGCCACGATGAGCCCGCGCTGCCCCTTGCCGATCGGGGCCACCAGGTCGATGATCCGCGTCGTCAGGATGTTGGAGTCGGTCTCCAGGCGGAGCCGGTCCTGCGGGTAGAGCGGGGTCAGCTTCTGGAACTCCGGGCGGCCGCGGCCGGACTCGGGGGCCATGCCGTTGACCGAGTCGAGGCGGACCAGCGCGTTGAACTTCTCGCGCCGCTCGCCGTCCTTGGGCTGGCGCACCGCGCCGGTGACGTGGTCGCCCTTGCGCAGGCCGTTCTTGCGGACCTGGGCGAGCGAGACGTACACGTCGTTCGGGCCCGGCAGGTAGCCGGAGGTCCGGATGAACGCGTAGTTGTCGAGGATGTCCAGGATGCCCGCGACGGGGATCAGCACGTCGTCGTCGGCCACCTGCACGTCGCTCGCGAAGTCGTCGCGGCCACGGCGGCCACGGCGGTCGCGGTAGCGGCCACGACGGCCACGGCGGCCGCCCGCCTCGTCGTCGAAGTCGTCCTGCGGACCGTTGTCGCGGTTCTGCTGGCCCTGGCCCCCACCCTGGCCCTGGCGCTGCGGGCGCTGCCCGCCGCCGCCCTGCTGGCCCTGGTCGTCGCCCTTGCCGCGACGGTCGCGCTGACGCTCGCGGCGGCCCTCACGGTCGCCGCGGTCGCCGCGGTCCCGGCCCTGACGGTCGCCGCGACGGCCCTCGGCCGTGTCGGTGGCCGCCTCGGCCTTGGCGTCGCCCTTCGGCTCGGCACGCTCCTCGGTCTTCTGCTCGGCCTGGGGCTCCGACGCGGCCGTGGCCTCGGTCTTCGCCTCGGCCTTGGTGTCGGGGCTGCCCGCCTGCGCGGTGGCACGGCGCCGGCGACGCTCGCCCGCGGGCTGGTCGTCGCTGGCCGGCTGACCGGGGATGTCGATCTGCTGCTGGGCGGCCGTGTCCTTCTCGGCGGCGGCAGCGGCGCCCTCGTCCCCGGTGCGCGCCTTCGAGGTCGCGCGGCGCTTGGGCTTGCTCTCCGCCTCGGCGGGGGCCTCTGCGGCCTTGGAGGAGGTCTTGGGGGCGGCGGATCCGCCACCCGCCTGCGCCTCCTTGATGACCTCGATCAGCTGGCTCTTGCGCATCCGCGCGGTGCCCCTGATGCCGAGGCCGGACGCGACCTGCTGCAGCTCGGCCAGGACCATGCCCTCGAGGCCGGTGCCGGAGCGGCGGCGCCGTGCGGTGGTGCCAGTGGCAGCACCTTCGGCGGGCGCGGCGCTGTCGACGTTCTTGTCGGCAGTCACGCCCATCAGATCGGTGGTGTCGCTCACGAAGGGTCCTTCCCTGGAGCGGACGTCGGCCTTCTGGCTCGGCGACCGGTTGTGCTGTCCGACTGCGGTCTGTTGATCTTGCTGGATCGCGGACCTTGCCGGGGCGGTGGTCCGCCGGGTACGGCGGAGAGATGAACGTGCGGGGTCCGGCGCGAGATCCCCCTGCTCGGCCCACTCCTGGACGAGCGAGGGGTGTCGTGCCGGTTCCGGAGCGTGCTCGAAACTGCTCAGGCAGGCTGCTCAGGCAGTTGGGGAGGCTCCCGGAAGAATGGTGGTCCCGGAGGGGGACACGAAGCAACGCGCCTCAAAGACGTCGGTTGCAGACTTGAGGTTAACACTACCGGCTCCAACAAACATTCCCCCTCTCGCTCACCGGTAATCACATGCGGTTACGCGGCCAGCGGCAGCACGCTGGCGCCCGTCGCGTCGAGGGCCAGCCGGTTCGCCGCCCAGCCCTCCCCCGCCAGTCGGGCGACCTTGTCGGCCGATCCCTCCTCCGTCAGGGCGAGGACCGTGGGTCCCGCGCCGGAGATGACCGCGGGCACGCCGTCGGCGCGCAGGCGGTGCACCAGCTCCACGCTCTCCGGCATGGCCGGGCCGCGGTATTCCTGGTGGATCCGGTCCTCGGTGGCGGCGAGGAGCAGCTCGGGGCGCCGGGTCAGGGCCTCGACGAGCAGGGCCGCCCGGCCGGCGTTGAGGGCCGCGTCGACGTGCGGGACGGTGCGCGGGAGCAGGCCGCGCGCCGTCTCGGTGAGCACCGGGCGGCCGGGTACGAAGACGACGGGTACGACGGAGTCGGCGGGGTCCATCCGGATCGCCCGGGCCGAGCCGCCGTCCATCCAGGCGAGGGTGAATCCGCCGAGCAGACAGGCCGCGACGTTGTCGGGGTGCCCCTCGATCTCGGTCGCCAGCTCCAGCAGGGCCGCGTCGTCGAGGCGGGCGTCGCCGCCGGTGGTCACGGCGCGGGCGGCGACGATTCCGGCGCAGATGGCGGCGGAGGAGGAGCCGAGGCCGCGGCCGTGCGGGATCCGGTTGGCGCAGACGATCTCCAGCCCGCGGGGCTGGCCGCCGAGCAGGTCGAACGCGGTGCGCAGGGAGCGCACGAGCAGGTGGCTCTCGTCGCGGGGCAGGTTCTCGCTGCCCTCACCTGCGATGTCGATGTGCAGCCCGGAGTCGGCGACCCGGACGACGACGTCGTCGTACAGCCCCAGCGAGAGGCCCAGGGCGTCGAAACCCGGGCCCAGGTTGGCGCTGGTTGCGGGGACGCGCACCCGGACGGCGGCGGCTCGGAACGCGGGACCGGCCATCGGTCGGACCACTCCTTGTAAGGCGGCGGGGATGCAGTGCGGTGGATCTGCGGCGGCGGGGTCTGCGGGGACGGGGGCGGTACCGAGTGCGCACCGGGACGTACAGGGGATCCGGTGGCCCGCCCCGCGTTCGCCCACGACGGCTGCCGTACCGCAACGGACCGTCGGGCGGGTGTCGGGCGGATGGGGTACAGCTTATCGAAGGAAGGTTCTGCCGCGACATAGGGCGCACAGGAGGCGCACGATGCGTGTCGCCCGCCTCCTATGCGCTCTCCGCCCCGGAAAGAGGGCGGTTGAGCTGGGTCGTCGTGATTGACCGGGTGGACCGCGGCGGCTGCCGCGGCCCGCCCGGCACCGGGTCAGACGAGGCCGAGCTTCTCGGCGGCGGTGGCCGCGTCGACCGGGACCGTGACCGGCTGCGGGGCGCCCGCGACGGCCCAGTCGGGGTCCTTGAGGCCGTTGCCGGTGACGGTGCAGACGATGCGCTGGCCGGGGTCGACCTTGCCCTCTTCGGCGGCCTTGAGCAGACCGGCGACGGAAGCGGCCGACGCGGGCTCCACGAAGACGCCCTCCTGGGAGGCCAACAGCCGGTAGGCGGACAGGATCTGCCGGTCCGTCACCTCGTCGATGAAGCCGCCCGACTCGTCGCGCGCGGCGAGCGCGTAGTTCCAGGAGGCCGGGTTGCCGATGCGGATCGCGGTGGCGATGGTGGAGGGGTCCTTGACGACCTCGCCCCGCACGATGGGCGCGGAACCGGAGGCCTGGAAGCCCCACATGCGCGGGGAGCGGGTCGAGACGCCGTCACCGGCGTACTCGGTGTACCCCTTCCAGTACGCGGTGATGTTGCCCGCGTTGCCGACCGGCAGGACGTGGATGTCGGGGGCGTCGCCGAGCGCGTCGACGATCTCGAACGCGGCGGTCTTCTGGCCCTCGATGCGGACCGGGTTGACCGAATTGACCAGTGCCACCGGGTAGTTGTCCGAGAGCGCGCGGGCCAGCGTGAGGCAGTCGTCGAAGTTGCCGTCGACCTGGAGGATCTTGGCGCCGTGCACGAGGGCCTGGCCCATCTTGCCGAGCGCGATCTTGCCCTGCGGTACGAGGACGGCGCAGACCATGCCCGCGCGCACCGCGTACGCCGCGGCGGAGGCCGAGGTGTTGCCGGTGGAGGCGCAGATGACGGCCTTCGCGCCCTCCTCCTTGGCCCGGGTGATGGCCATGGTCATGCCTCGGTCCTTGAAGGAGCCGGTGGGGTTGGCGCCCTCGACCTTGAGGTGCACCTCGCAGCCCGTGCGCTCGGAGAGGACCTGCGCCGGTACGAGCGGCGTACCGCCCTCACGAAGCGTGACGACCGGCGTCGTCGCCGTGACCGGCAGCCGGTCCCGGTACTCCTCGATGATGCCGCGCCACTGGTGGGTGCCCTTGCTGGTCATGGGTCCTTTACTCCCCTTCAACACGCATGATGCTGGCGACACCGCGCACGGTGTCGAGCTTGCGCAGCGCTTCGACGGTCCCGGAGAGGGCGGCGTCGGGCGCGCGGTGGGTGACGACGACGAGGGATGCCTCGCCGTCCGAGTCCGGCCGGCCTTGTTGGCGGACCGTGTCGATGGACACGCCCTGCTCGGCGAAGACCGTCGCGACCTGGGCGAGCACGCCCGGCTTGTCGGCCACGTCGAGGCTGATGTGGTAGCGCGTGACGACCTCGCCCATGGGGCTGACCGGCAGGCGCGTGTAGGCGGACTCACCGGGTCCGGTGGCCTCGCCCAGTTTGTTGCGGCAGACCGCGACGAGGTCGCCGAGGACCGCGGACGCGGTCGGCGAGCCGCCGGCGCCGGGCCCGTAGAACATGAGCTGTCCGGCGGCGTCGGCCTCGATGAACACCGCGTTGTACGCCTCGCGGACGGAGGCCAGCGGGTGGCTGAGCGGGATCATCGCGGGGTGCACGCGGGCGGTGACGGAGGCCCCGTCGGCGGCGCGCTCGCAGATGGCCAGCAGCTTGACGGTGCAGCCCATCCGGCGGGCGGACGCGATGTCGGCGGCGGAGACCTCGGTGATGCCCTCGCGGTGCACGTCGCCGATCTTCACGCGGGTGTGGAAGGCGATCCCGGCGAGGATGGCGGCCTTGGCGGCGGCGTCGAAGCCCTCGACGTCGGCGGTCGGGTCGGCCTCGGCGTACCCGAGGGCGGTGGCCTCGTCGAGCGCCTCGGAGTAGCCGGCGCCGCTGGTGTCCATCTTGTCGAGGATGAAGTTGGTCGTGCCGTTGACGATGCCGAGCACCCGGTTGACCTTGTCCCCGGCGAGCGACTCGCGCAGCGGCCGCACCAGCGGGATGGCCCCGGCGACGGCGGCCTCGTAGTACAGGTCGCGGCCGTACTTCTCGGCGGCGGCGTGCAGGGCGGCGCCGTCCTCGGCGAGCAGCGCCTTGTTGGCGGAGACGACGCTCGCGCCGTTCTCGAACGCGGTGGTGATGAGCGCCCTGGCAGGCTCGATGCCCCCGATGACCTCGATGACGACGTCGATGTCGCCGCGCTCCACGAGCGCGGTCGCGTCGGTGGTGATCAGTGCGGGGTGGATGCCCTCACGCACCTTCGAGGGCCGGCGGACGGCCACACCGGCGAGCTCGACGGGCGCGCCGATGCGCGCCGCGAGGTCGTCGGCGTGCGTCGTCATGATGCGCGCCACCTCTGAGCCGACCACACCACAGCCCAGCAGCGCCACCTTCAGCGGACGCGTACGCATCATCCGACCTCGTTTCTCATACCTAGACCCTCCGGCGATGTGGGGGCGGCGTCCCACCCTCCCATCGCCGGAAGGTCATGCTCATTGGGGACCAGTCTCACTCACCGGACGGGAGTTTCTGACCCTCGTCCGGATCCTGAGATGACTATTTCATCAGCCGACATCGAGGCGCAGGAGATCTTCCTCCGTCTCGCGCCGGACGATCACACGCGCCTCGCCGTCGCGCACCGCGACGACCGGCGGGCGCAGTGCGTGGTTGTAGTTGCTCGCCATGGAGCGGCAGTACGCGCCGGTGGCGGGGACGGCGATCAGGTCGCCGGGGGCCAGGTCGGCGGGGAGGAACGCGTCCTTGACCACGATGTCGCCGCTCTCGCAGTGCTTGCCGACGACCCGGACGAGCATCGGTTCGGCGTTCGAGGTCCGCGAGACGAGCGCGACGCTGTACTCGGCGTCGTACAGGGCGGTGCGGATGTTGTCCGACATGCCGCCGTCGACGCTGACGTACGTCCGCAGCCCCTCCAGGGGCTTGATGGTGCCGACCTCGTACAGCGTGAACGCGGTGGGTCCGACGATGGCCCGGCCCGGCTCCACGGAGATGCGCGGGGTACGCAGCTTCGCGGCCTCGCACTCGCGGGTGACGATGTCGCTGAGCGCCTTGGCGATCTCGTGCGGCTCGCGGGGGTCGTCGTCGGAGGTGTACGCGATGCCGAGGCCGCCGCCGAGGTCGATCTCGGGCAGTTCGACGCCGTGCTCGTCGCGGATCTCGGCGAGGAGCTGCACCACGCGCCGGGCGGAGACCTCGAAGCCGGCCATGTCGAAGATCTGCGAGCCGATGTGCGAGTGGACGCCGATGAGTTCGAGCCCGTCGAGGGAGAGCGCGCGGCGCACCGCCTCGGCGGCCTGCCCGTCGGCGAGCGCGATGCCGAACTTCTGGTCCTCGTGCGCGGTGGCGATGAACTCGTGGGTGTGGGCCTCGACGCCTACGGTGACGCGGATCTGCACGCGCTGGCGGACGCCGTGGCGCTGGGCGATGTGGGCGACGCGGACGATCTCCTGGAAGGAGTCGAGCACGATCCGCCCGACGCCGGCCTCGACGGCCCGCTCGATCTCGGCGACGGTCTTGTTGTTGCCGTGGAAGGCGATGCGCTCGGCGGGCATGCCGGCGTCGAGGGCGGTGGTCAGCTCGCCCCCGGAGCACACATCAAGATTCAGCCCTTCCTCCTTGAGCCAGCGCACGACGGCGCGGGAGAGGAAGGCCTTCCCGGCGTAGAAGACGTCGGCGTCCGGCCCGAAGGCCTCGGCCCAGGCCCGGCAGCGGGCCCGGAAGTCGCTCTCGTCGAGGAAGTAGGCGGGGGTGCCGAACTCCTCGGCGAGCCGGGCGACGGCGATCCCGCCGACGGTGAGCGCGCCGTCCGCGTCGCGGGTGACGGTACGCGACCAGACCTTCTCGTCGAGGACGTTGAGGTCGGCGGCGGGCGCGGAGTAGTGGCCCTCGGTCAGCACGTCGGCGTGACGGGGTCCTGCGGGGTGTGCGGAGCGGCTCATCGTGTTCGTTCTCTCGGGTCTCTTCTGATCGCGTCAGAGGTGTTCGGGCGCACGGATGCCGAGCAGGGACAGGCCGCCTGCCAGCACCGTCCCGGCGGCTTCGGCGAGGGCCAGCCGGGCACGGTGGGCGGCCGAGGGTTTCTCGTCACCGGCGGGCAGGGGCGGGCAGGAGTCGTGGAAGTCGAAGAACGCGTGCGCGACGGCTTCCAGCTGCCGGGCGACCCGGTCGGGCGCGCGGTGACGGGCCCCGGCGAGCAGGGCGCCGGGGTGGTCGGCGATGAGGTCGAGGAGGGGGCGGGCGGCGGCGTCGTACGCAGTCGTCGCGGCGGGCTCGGCGGTGAAGCCGAGGAGGGCGGCCCCGCGGGTGAGGGCGCGGGCCCTGGCGTGGGCGTAGCGGACCCGGAAGAGCGGATTGGCCTCGCCCTGGACGAGCAGTTCGGGGCCGAGGGCGGGACGGTCGTGCGCGGCGGTCCGCAGGAGCCCCCAGCGGGTCGCGTCGGGCCCGAGCCGCTCCAGCAGCTCCCCCGCGGTGGCCCCGGCGGGGACGGGCCGGAGCGCGGGGAGCGGCACGGGGGGCGTCCCGTGCGCGTCGACGGTGACGCCGAGGCGGGCCCAGTCCGGGTCGGGCTCCGGTGCGCAGGTGGTCCGGACCCGGGCGCCCTGGGCCATGAGGAGCCGGCGGACGGCATGGGCGGTGACGGCGGCGCGTACCTCCCGCGCGTGGTGGAGCTGGAGGATCTCGTCCCGGAGCGCGTCCCCGTGCCCGTACGCGAGGCCCTGTTCCCGTACGGCGTCGAGCACGGCCCGGTCGCTCTCGGCCGGGGCGTCGAGGGTGAAGCTCAGGAAGCCCGGCCCGGTGATCTCGACCCGCCCGACGCCGGGCTCGGCGGCGACGCGTTCGCGCAGGATGCGGGCGACCTCCAGGGCGGGCAGCGCGGCGGGCCCGGCGAGCTGGAGCGCGACGGCGCAGGCGTAGTCGCCGCTGCCGCCGGGCCGGGTCCGCTCCACCCGCACGCGCGCGGGCACGGGCGCGCGCAACGCATCCTCGTCGACCGCGCGGCGCACGGCGTGCAGCACGGTCCGGGAGATGTCGGCGGGGGTCACGGGTCAAGCGTAGGTGAGAGAGGGGGGCACTCCGCGACCCGGTTTCGCCATCCGGTCAGCCGGACGCCCTTTCGCCGCCCCACCCGGCCGGACGCCGATTCCCAGCGCCGGTCAGCCGGCGGTGCTCCCCGCCCGCCCGGCACCGCGCCGCCCGTCCGCCGAGGGCGCTTCCTCCCCGGTCACCAGCCGGTGCATGATCCGCACCAACTCGCTGGGCTCGAACGGCTTCGCCAGGAACGCGTCGACCCCGGCCGCGACGCCCGCGTCGACCTCGTAGGGCGTGCAGGCGCTGATGACGGCGATCGGAAGACGGCGGGTCCTGGGGTCGGAACGGAGGCGGGTGGCGGTCTGGAGACCGTCCAGCCGGGGCATCACGACATCGAGGGTGATCGCGTCGGGACGGACTCTCTCGACCAGGTCCAGGCACTCGACACCATCGGCCGCGGTCACGACCTCGAAGCCCTCCAGCTCGAGATTGACCCTGATCAGCTGCCGGATGACCTTGTTGTCGTCGACAACAAGCACGCGGCCGTACGCCCCTGACACCCTTCGAGAGTAGGTCGGCCGGAGCGACGGCGTCCGGGTTTTGTCCACTTCGGCCCCGGACGGGTGGCGCCCGCCTCCCCGGGCCGCCCGACCGGGAGGAAGAGGCGCGGAAGCACGGCGGAATACCTGTTCACGGACACCCCGCGGGAGCTGGTAGTGTTTCACCCGTCGCAGAGCAACACCGCGATACGCCCCCGTAGCTCAGGGGATAGAGCATCGGCCTCCGGAGCCGGGTGCGCAGGTTCGAATCCTGCCGGGGGCACTTCCGGAATGAGAGCCTGACCTGCATATGTGCGGGTCAGGCTCTTCTCGTTCCGGCCAGGCGCGCGGGAGCTGCCAATCCGATCCTTCTGTGCGTCCGGCTCGGCGGTTCACCGACTCCGCGAGGCGACCGTGGCCACCCCGCGGAGTCTTCCGGTCAGTACTTGCCGTCGACCGGGATCCAGCCGGACCAGGCCTCGGGCTGGTAGAACTTTCCGGTGTCGCCGTCGTAGCGCAGGATGCGCAGCCGTACGTTGCCGGTCTCGCGGTAGTCCTTGTTGCAGGTCGCCCAGGTGTTCACGCCGAGCTTGTTGACGCAGACCTCCTCGGCGCGCCCGTAGTCGGTGTAGACCCCGACGGCCGCGGACATGCCGTCCTTCTTCGTGTCGCCCGCCCAGACGATGTCGCCGTTGTGCTGGAAGCATCCGTTGGAGCCGTAGGCGGCGGTCGCGCCGAGGCATGTGCCCGACGGCGGAGCGGCCTTCGCGGATGCCATCGCGTCCGCCGATGCCGTCGTCTCCGTCTCGTACACCGGGAAGGGGACGTCCGTCCCGGGTTCCGGGGCGGTGCCTTCGACGATCTTCACGTCCGTGGGCATCTGCACTTCGAGGGGGGTCTCCGGAGCGTCGTCCGCCAGCGCCGGCGTCGCGGTGGCGGCCGAGAGAGCGAGTGCCGACGCGGCAGCGAGAACGCTCACCTTCGAGCGCCAGTTTTCACGCATACTTCACTACCCCCGCGCCTGACCTCGGTGAAGAGATCATCAACTATCACATGTGAACAGGGTGTGAGCCTAAGAGATCGCCGTGACGGATGGAAGGGGCTCCTGTGACGCACGTGCTCGGTGAGGCTCCTGGTGATGCGCGTCGCCCGTGCGCCGAAGGCGGGTGAGAGCGCCGAGGGGGGCCGGCACACGGTTGTGTGCCGGCC
>NZ_JBHXPF010000016.1:0-125551 GCF_042718715.1 Streptomyces sp. NPDC058576
GCACCAGGTGCAGGCCGGGGTATCAACATATCTGGCGTTGACTTTTGGCACGCTGTTGAGTTCTCAAGGAACGGACGCTTCCTTCGGTCCCGTATCACCGGGGCCCTCCGGGCGCTTCCCTTCGTTTTCTTCTTTGTCTTGCTGTCTTGCGTTTCCGACTCTATCAGACGCTTTCCAGTGTCTGACTCCCGGTCGAAGCGGGCCGTGCAGTTTCGCTTTCCAGGTTCTTCGCTTTCGCGTTTTCCCTTTCCGGCGAGTCCGACTCTATCAGATCCTTTCGGGCCTGATTTCCAGTCAGCGGGGTTTGTCTTCCGGGCTGTTGGGCCGTTCCGACGTCCAAACTCTAGCGGATTCTCCCGGCGGCTCATAATCGAGCCTTTGTCATGAATTCCGGCATGCCGAAATCATCCCGAGTGGGAGATCGTGCTGAAGTTTGGTTGCCGCGTTCGCGGCGGGATCGGTTGCCGCGGATCCGTACCGGCTCCGTGACAACTCGGAGAACTTTACGGATCCACCAGGGGTGTGTCAACCCTCCCCCAGTGGCCTCCGCGGGACCCCTGGCGGGCCTCGGCCGAGGCCTTCAGTCCAGGTCGGTGAGGCGGCCGCCGGCGTCCGGCTGGGCGTGTTCCACGCGGCGCAGGAGGCGGACCAGCAGCTCGCCGAGGACACCGCGTTCGTCGCCGGAGAGGTCCTGGAGGAGGTCTTCCTCGAAGTCGCTGGCCATGCGCATCGCTTCGAGCCACTTCGTACGGCCCTCGTCGGTCAGCTCGACGATGACGCGGACCCGGTTGTTCTCGTCGCGGTCACGGGTGACCAGGCCCTCGCCGGCCATCCGGTCGACGCGGTGGGTCATCGCCGCGGGAGTGAGACCGAGGCGCTTGGCCAGTTCGCCGGGGCCCAGCCGGTAGGGGGCGCCCGACAGGACCAAGGTCTTGAGGACTTCCCACTCCGCGTTGCTGATGCCGAGCGCGGCGACCTGCCTCCCGTATGCGACGTTCATCCGGCGGTTCAGTCGGCCCAGCGCGGAGACGACCTGCTCGACCTGCGGGTCGAGGTCGCGGAACTCGCGCTGATAGGCGGCGATCTGCTCGTCGAGGCTCGGCTCGCTGGGGCCGGGCTCCTCGGTGCTCTCAGACATGGCGGGCAGTATGGCACGCTCCCACCACCCTTGAAGTCCTTCAGCCTGTAGTTTTCACCTTCTAAGTTTAGTGCTAAAGTCTTCGAGTCTGATTTCTTCGTTCCAGGTCTCGACGCTCGGCGATCGAGGCCTTCGAGATCTTGAGGTAGGTGAGTGTGACCAGGGAGATGGGCGCAGCGCTGCGGCGGATCCAGCTGGGCAGCGCGCTGAGCGCGTTCGGGCTCGGGTTCACCGTTCCGTATCTGTACGTCTACGTGGCGCAGGTACGGGATCTGGGTGCCGGGACGGCGGGAGTCGTCCTGGCGGCCTTCGCGATGGCAGCGCTGGCCGTTCTGCCGTTCACCGGACGGGCCATCGACCGGCGGGGCCCGTTGCCCGTGCTGGTGGTGGCCTCCGCGCTGGCATCCGTGGGCGCCGCCGCCCTGGGGTTCGCGAGCAGTGTTCCGGCCGCCGTGCTGTCCGCCGCGGTCCTGGGCGCGGGCACCGCCGTCATGCAGCCGGCCCTCGCCACGATGCTGGTGTGGTGTTCCAGCGCCGCGACCCGTACGCGCGCCTTCGCCATGCAGTTCTTCCTGCAGAACCTGGGGCTCGGCCTCGGCGGGCTCGTCGGCGGGCAGCTGGTGGACGTGGACCGTCCGGCGAGTTTCACGATGCTCTTCCTGATCGAGGCCGCGATGTTCGTGGTGCTCGGTGTCGTGGTGACCACCGTGCGGATGCCGCGTAACGCCTCGCTCGGTGGCGCCCGGCCGGCGGACGGGTCCGCCGCGAAGGGCGGCGGGCTGCGGGCGCTGCTCTCGCACCGGGCCATGGTGCAGCTGTGCGTGCTGGGGTTCGTGCTGTTCTTCGCCTGCTACGGGCAGTTCGAGTCGGGTCTTGCCGCGTACGGCACGGAGGCCGCCGGGATCGAGCCCTCGACGCTCGGCTTCGCGCTGGCCGCCAACACCGCGGTGATCGTCGTGGCGCAGTTCGTCGTGCTGCGGCTCGTGGAGCGGCGGCGGCGCAGCCGGGTCATCGCCGCGGTCGGCCTGATCTGGGCGTTCGCCTGGCTCGTGGCGGGCTACGCGGGGCTGGGCCACGGCAGCCAGGCCATGGCGACGGCCGCGTTCATCTCGACGTACGCGCTGTTCGGGCTGGGTGAGGCGATGCTGTCGCCGACCGTCGCCCCGCTGGTCGCCGATCTGGCGCCGGAGTCGATGGTCGGGCAGTACAACTCGGCGTTCGCCCTGTGCAAGCAGCTCGCGCTCGCGGTCGGTCCGGCCGTCGGCGGGCCGATGGGCGCGTCGCTGCACGGCCCGTACATCGTGACGTTCGTGCTGTTCTCGCTGGGCATCACGGTGCTCGCGCTGCGGCTGGGGCGCCGGCTCACCCCCGTACAGGATCAGCCGTCGCTCGACCGTGCGCCCTCGCGAGTGGTGGCGGTGTCACTGCCCGAGGGGCCGGATGTCGCGGTGCCCGCCGGGGGCACCGCGCCAGCCTCCGCCGGTCACTGACCGGACCGGGCCACGGGTCGCCCTGCTCACTGCGGCAGGGCGAACTCGCACCAGACCGCCTTGCCGCCGCCCGGCGTGCGCCGGCTGCCCCACGAGGTGGCGATCGACGCGATGATCGAGATGCCGCGTCCCGCCTCGTCCGCCGGTTCGGCCTGGCGGCGGCGCGGCAGGTGGTCGTCGCCGTCGGTGACCTCGATGATCAGCCGGCGGTCCGTGCGGCGCAGTCCCAGGCGCATCGGCGGGGTGCCGTGCTGGAGGGAGTTCGCGACCAGCTCGCTGGTGGCGAGGACGCCCAGGTCGCGGAGCTCGACGGGGAAGCGCCAGGAGGTCAGGACCCCGGTGGCGAAGGCGCGGGCGCGCGGGGCGGCCTCGATGCCGCCGAGGAGATCGAGCGCGGCGTTGTGGAACAGCTCCGCGTTCGGTCCCGTACGGGCGGGGTGCTGGACGACCAGGACCGCCACGTCGTCGTCGTGCTCGGCGGTCACGCCGAGGGAGCGGATCAGCCGGTCGCAGACCACCTGCGGTGATCCCTTGGCGCCCGAGAGGGCGCGGGCCAGGGAGGCGACGCCCTCGTCGATGTCCTCGCTGCGCCGTTCGACCAGGCCGTCCGTATAGAGGACGGCGGTGGAGCCCGGCGGCAGCGCGATGGTGCCCGAGGTGTGGACCCAGCCGCCGGTGCCGAGCGGGGGGCCGGTCGGGTCGGCGGCGCGGTGGACCGTGCCGTCCTCGTCGCAGACGAGGATCGGGAGGTGGCCGGCGGAGGCGTAGACGAGCTGCCCCTCGTTCGGATCATGGACGGCGTAGACGCAGGTCGCGATCTGGCTGGCGTCGATCTCGGCGGCGAGGCCGTCCAGCAGCTGGATCACCTCGTGCGGCGGGAGGTCGAGGCGGGCGTAGGCGCGGACGGCGGTGCGGAGCTGGCCCATGACGGCCGCGGCCCGGACCCCGCGGCCCATCACATCGCCGATGACGAGGGCGGTGCGGCCGGCGCCGAGGGTGATGACGTCGTACCAGTCGCCGCCGACGGCGGCGTCGGTTCCGCCGGGCTGGTAGGTAGCGGCGATGCGGAGGTCGTCGGGCTGTTCCAGCTCCTGCGGGAGCAGGGAGCGCTGGAGGGTGACGGCCGTTTCGCGGTGGCGGCGCTCGCTGGTGCGCAGGCGCTCGGCGGCTTCGGCGTGGTCGGTGACGTCGGCGGCGTAGACGAGGACGCCGCCTTCCCCCTTGCCCGCTGCCTTGCCTTCCGCCGTGCTGTCGTCCTTGTCGCCTGCCCTGCCTTCCGCCTTGCCGTCTCCCTTGCCGTCGCTCTCGCTCTCCGTGTTGTCCCACGCGGCGACCGGGGTGCAGGTCACGGTGTACGAACCGCCCTCGGCTGTCCTGCGGGACTTGACCGTACGGGCGGTGCCGCTGCGCAGGACCTGGTCGAGCAGCGGGAGCACGCTGAGCTGGGCGAGCTCGGGCATGGCCTCCGCCGCGGGAACGCCGGGCGGGCGGGGGCCGAACGCGGCCTCGTACGCGTCGTTGACGTACGCGATCCGGTGGTCCGGGCCGTGCAGCAGGGCGACGGGGGCGGGGAGCCGGCCGAGGATCTCGCGGGCGGAGAGGTCGTCGAGGGCGGGCCCGGTGAGGGCCTTGGTCGAGGCGGAGCCGGAAGGCGCCGGGGAGGCGTCGTCAGGCTGGGCGGGCGAGCCCTCCGGCCGGGCGTACTCGGCTCGGGCGGCCGGCACGGAACTACGGTCGTCCCGTGCGGCGGCTCGGCGCTGCGTTCCGGGAAGGCGGGCGCTCCAACGCGTGAAGTTCACGGTATTTCTGGCCTCGTGTGTCGGTCTGGTCCGCTCGGGCGGGCTGCTTCTTCTGCCGGGTTCGGGGCACCGGGGGCCGTGCCCCCGGGAAGGCGCAGCCGGGCCTCGTCGTGCTGTTGGTGCGTCGCTGCTGGTGCATCGCTGCTGGTCACTGTTGGTCACTGCCGACCGGGTCACTCTGTGCAGGTGTGGGCCCACCTATGGTCACACGTCCAGTGTGACCGACCGTACTGACAGTCGCCGCCGGACCGCCTCTTCGACGGCCCGTCAGCTGTCGGTCCGGCCGTCCTCAGGCGGTTCTCCGAGGCCCTTCTTCGGGCGGCCGGGGCCGGGGAGTCCCGGGGTGCCGGAGCCGCCTCCCGCCGCGAGTTCGAACTCGGCGCGGGGGTGCTCCAGCGAGCCGAGGGAGACGATCTCACGCTTGAAGAGTCCGGACAGTGTCCATTCGGCAAGGACGCGCGCCTTCCGGTTGAACGTCGGTACCCGGCTGAGGTGGTACGTGCGGTGCATCAGCCAGGCGGGGTAGCCCTTGAGCTTGCGACCGTAGACGTGGGCGACGCCTTTGTGGAGGCCCAGGGAGGCGACCGATCCGGCGTACGCGTGCCGGTACTCCGTGGGCTGCCTGCCGTCGATCGAGGCGAGGACGTTGTCGGCGAGGACCTTCGCCTGGCGCACCGCGTGCTGGGCGTTGGGGGCGGTCTCGCGGCCCGGTTCGGAGGCGGTCAGGTCGGGTACGGCAGCGGCGTCGCCGGCGGCCCAGGCGTGCGGCATGTCCTCGACGCCGAGGGTGGCGGCACAGCGGAGCCGGCCGCGTTCGGTGAGGGGCAGGTCGGTGGCGGCCAGCAGCGGCGCCGGTTTGACGCCCGCGGTCCACACGAGGGTGCGGGTGGGGAAGCGGGAGCCGTCGCTGAGGACGGCGACGCGGTCCTCGCAGGTGTCGAGGCGGGTCTCCAGGCGTACGTCGATGTTCCGGCCGCGCAACTCGCCGATGGCATAGGTGCCCATGGCCTCGCCGACCTCGGGGAGGATGCGCCCGGAGGCCTCGACCAGGATCCATTTCAGGTCAGCCGGCTTGATGTTGTGGTAGTACCGCGCCGTGTAGCGGGCCATGTCCTCCAGTTCGGCCAGCGCTTCCACTCCCGCGTAGCCGCCGCCGACGAAGACGAAGGTGAGGGCGGCGTCGCGGATCGCGGGGTCGCGGGTGGCGGAGGCGATGTCCATCTGTTCGATGACGTGGTTGCGCAGCCCGATGGCCTCCTCGACGGTCTTGAAACCGATGCCGAATTCGGCCAGACCGGGGACGGGCAGGGTGCGCGACACGGACCCGGGGGCGATGACGATCTCGTCGTAGCCGATCTCCAGGGCTCCGGTGCCGTCCTCGCCGGTGGCGAGGGTGGTGACGGTCGCGGTCCGTTTGGCGTGATCGATGCGCTCGGCCTCGCCGATGACGATCGTGCAGTCCTTCAGGACACGGCGCAGCGGCACGACGACGTGACGCGGCGAGATCGAGCCGGCGGCCGCTTCGGGGAGGAAGGGCTGGTACGTCATGTACGGCTCGGGCGTGACGACCACGATCTCGGCGTCGCCGCTCTTCAGTCTCTGCTTCAACTTCCGTTGGAGACGCAGCGCTGTGTACATCCCGACGTAGCCGCCGCCGACGACGAGAATGCGCACACCTGGCCGGGTGCCGGGGGTCGTCCCCCGGGAATCTGGAGCCATCACCACCCCATGACGCAACGGAGTCAGTGGTTTGTCCACAGCCCCGGCAAATTGTGTGACTGGAGGTTCCTCAACGGACCTCGGGGCCAGTGGCTGGCGAGGAACGGCAGCCGCGCAGGTCAGGCACTACGCACGGGGTGAGTGGGAGGGCGATGTTCCGGTGCCGATCGGATCTTGGTCCGATCGGGGGGCGGCCCATGCGGAACTACCCCCTTCTGAATTGACGCGGGCTCAACTATGTTCGTAACCCGTCGGGGTGTCGGGTGCGGATTTCGTTGTGCTCCGCTCCCCGACTGAAACGGCGGGAAGTCTCCGGGGGGAGACGTCATAACCGGGGGAAAGTTATGCATATTCAGGATACGCATGGCCAGGCTGCGCTCTCGCGCGCGTCCGAGGACAAAGGACGCCTCGGCTCCGTGGGAGCGCTGGGAGTCATGAGCTCGGCCGACGCCGTTCGTTCCGCGGCCGCGGTGAGTGCGGCGGCGATGGGTTCGGCCGCTGCCGGACAGGTCCCGAACGGGGCGACGACGACGGGAACAGCGACGACGGGGGCCGCGGGCGCTCCGCGCTCGGCTCCGCTGCGCGTCGACGCGCAGCGCAATCTGGAGCATGTGCTGCGGGCGGCGCGCGAGGTCTTCGGGGAGCTGGGTTACGGCGCTCCGATGGAGGACGTGGCACGTCGCGCGCGGGTCGGCGTGGGCACCGTCTACCGGCGGTTCCCGAGCAAGGACGTGCTGGTGCGCCGGATAGCCGAGGAGGAGACCTCCCGGCTGACCGAGCAGGCGCGGACGGCGCTGGGGCAGGAGGAGGAGCCCTGGTCGGCGCTCTCCCGCTTCCTGCGTACGTCGGTGGCGTCGGGTGCGGGCAGGCTGCTGCCGCCGCAGGTGCTGCGGGTCGGGGCGGACGGGGACGAGCCCGGTGCGCCGGCGGTCCCCGGGAAGGCTCCGGCGCCGGGCTCGGCGGACGAGACCCGGGTTCCGCAGCAGCGGCAGGGAGTGGGCCAGGACGACTTCCGCGCGGTCGGCCGGCGCTCCGGGGGCGGTGACGGGCTGGACGGCCTCGACGAGGACACCGGCGCGGTCGAGCTGCTGGAGGTCGTGGGGCGGCTGGTGGACCGGGCGCGGGAGTCCGGCGAGCTGCGCCGGGACGTGACGGTCGCCGATGTGCTGCTGGTCATCGCCACGGCCGCTCCTTCGCTGCCGGACGCCGCTCAGCAGGCCGCGGCTTCGGCCCGGTTGCTGGACATCCTGCTGGAGGGGCTGAGGTCACGGCCGGCGTGACGGCCGGGGCGATGGCCGCGCTCGTCCCGACCACCGCCCGTCCCGACCGCCCTCGTCCCGACCGCCCTCGTCCCGACCAACGGCTCATCGGTCCGTATCGCTCGTCGGTCCGGTAGGTCCTCGTCCCCGTCCGCCTCGTCAGTCGTACGGGGCGGGCGTGGCGGGTGGCCGGAGGGGGCGGGCGCGCGGTGGGGCGGCGGTGAACCGGGGCCGGGAGACGAATCAGCGGGGATGCATTCCCCGAAAGAGAGTTCTCTAGTACTCGCATTCGGAAAAACGCCCCGGATGAGTGGTTGGCAGGACGGAGAGGCCAACGCGATTGAGCCATGTGTCAGTCTTGGCCGGTATTCGGGTCCGAGGGTGCATACGGGGGCTTCCGCGATGAGCGGTAACGAGCAGCAGGAAGAGCCGCTCGGCGAGTTCGCTGCGGCCGACAGGGACACGAAGGCGGACGGGCCGTCCGCCGGGCAGGTGCCGACCCAGGCCGGGCGCGGCCCGTCGGACGGTGAGGCCGAGGGCGGCACCGTCCTGCCCGGCCCGTGGCCCGCCGTCGCCGAGGAGGGCTCGTCCGGCGAGGCCGGTGCGGGCGGCGGCGCGCACGCGGTTCCGCAGCAGCGCGCGGGCCGCAGCGGGGCTCCCGAGGCCGGTCTGTCCGACGCCCGGCTGATCGAGGACATGCGGGCGGGCGACGACCAGGCCTACGAGGAGCTGTTCCGGCGGCATTCGGGCGCCGTGCTCCGCTACGCCCGCAGTTGCTGCCGGGACGCGCACACCGCCGACGACCTGACCGCCGAGGTGTTCGCGCGCACGCTCCAGGCCGTACGGGGCGGAAAGGGGCCGACGGAAGCGGTCCGGGCCTATCTGATGACCGCCGTCCGCCATGTCGCCGCCGCCTGGGCGAAAAGTGCCAAGCGGGAGCGTCTGGTCGACGACTTCGCGGTGTTCGCCTCCCAGGCGACCCGCTCCTCCGAACTCTCCGACGACGACACCCTCGAACTCGGCGCCGACGTCATGGCGATGCACGAGGCCGAGCAGACGATGGCGATGCGGGCGTTCCGGAGCCTTCCGGAGCGCTGGCAGGCCGTCCTGTGGCACACCACGGTGGAGGAGGAGTCGCCGAGCGACATCGCCCCGCTGTTCGGTCTCACCGCCAACGCCACCGCCGTTCTGGCCAGCCGGGCCCGCGAAGGGCTCAAGCAGGCGTATCTCCAGGCCCATGTCGGCCAGGCGCTGACCACCGGCGGGGACTGCGCGCAGTACGCCGACCGGCTCGGCGCCCACGCCCGGGGCGGTCTGCGGACCCGGGCCGAACGCGGGCTGCGCAAGCACCTCGACGCGTGTGCCAAGTGCCGGGTGGCCGCGGGCGAGCTGGAGCAGGTGAACGCGGGGATTCCGGCGCTGCTGCCCGTCGCGGTCGTCGGTTGGTTCGCCGCCGGGTATGCGCTCAAGGCCGCGGGCATCGTGGCCGGCGGCGCGGCCGGGGCCGCCGGGGCGGGAGCCGCAGCCGCGGCCACCGGTTCCGGCTCCACCGGCGGGGGCGCGGCGGCCTCCGAGGGGCTCGGCGCGCCCGCGAAGGCGGGGATCGCGGCCGCCGTGGCGGTGGCCGCCGCAGCGGGTCTGGTGTGGGCGCTCGTCGGCGACGACCAGCCGAAGCCGGAGTCCAAGCCGGTCGCGAAGCCTCCGGCCGTGGCGCCCGCGGTGCCCACGCCCGCGTCTCCCCCGCCGTCCCCGAAGCCGGTGCCCGAGCCGCCGGCCGCGCCCGCACCGCCCGCGCCCCCGGCGCCGGACCCGTCCGAGCCCGCCCCGAAGCCGACGCCGAGCCCCACGCCCTCTCCCGAGCGGCCGGACAAGCCCGCGCCCCCGGCGCCGAGCCCGCCGCCGTCCCCGAGGCCGACGCCGAAGCCGCCGAAGCCCACGCCGCCGCCCGCTCCGGAGGTGTACCGGGTCAGCGAGCTGGCGTACTCCGTGTTCGGCGACCGGAGTGAGCCGGAAGTCGTGCTGGGGCGGAGCAGTTGGGTCTGGCAGCGGTCGAACGTGTCGATCGCCTCGACCCGTTACGCGCACGGGGTGACCGTGCACGCCCGCTCCTCGGTGACCATTCAGCTGAACCGGCCGTGCACCCGCTACGAGGCCATGGCCGGGGTGGACGATCTGACGCTCGGGCTCGGCGCGGTGCGGTTCTCCGTGTTCGGCGGGGACGGGGCGCGGCTGTGGCGCTCCCCGGTGATGGAGGGCGGCGAGCCCGCCGTCCCGGTGAGCGTGAGCATCGCGGGCCAGTCCTCGATCCGGCTCGTGGTGGAGCCCAAGACGCCGTTCGGCGGGGTGGCTCTGGCCGACTGGGCGGAGTCCCGGATCAGCTGCGCCTGAGCCGTGCGCGCGCCACGGGCCTCCCGGTCGGGGCTGCCCGGCGGCGGCTTCCGGCCAAGGTGCCCGGGCGGCGCGTTCCGGTCAGGGCTGGAGCGTGCGCCGGGCGGGGACCACACCACCGGCGACCGCGCGCTGGCGCGGGGCGGCCGTGCCGGTCCAGCAGGTGCCGCGGCGGGTCACCAGGCGGCGCAGCCACAGTTCGGTCGAGGCCAGGTCCGCCAGGCCGTCCAGGGGCAGCGGCTCCCCCTCGGAGGCGGCGCGCAGCGCCTTGCGGACCACGCGGGCCTCGACCAGGCCCGCGTCGGCGAGCAGCGGGGCGTCGAAGAGGGCCATCAGCTCGGGCAGCGCGGTGCGCAGGCCGGTGCGGGTGACGGCCGTGGAGGTGGCCTGGGAGGGCGTGCCCCAGCCGGGCGGCAGATCGTGGATGCCCGCCCCGCCGAGCACCCGGCGCAGGATCGCGGCCCGGGCGCCGGGCTGGACGCGCAGCGACTCGGGCAGGGCGCGGGCCGCCCGGACGACCTGGTTGTCGAGGAACGGGGCGTGCAGGCGCTGGCTGCGGATCTCCGCGGCCTGTTCCAGGATCCGGTGGTCGGCGGCTCCCCGGGCGAGGGCGGCGCGGGCGCGGGCCTCCCCCGGGCGCTGTACGGAGGTGGGCCGGATCGCCGCCTCCTGGAGGCGAACCGATACTTCGGCCAGTGCCTCCCCCGTCAGCCAGCGCGCCGCCGGCCCGGGGCGCGACCAGGCGAGGGCGGCGAGCGAGGCGTCGGCGGGGGTGGCGAGGTCGGGGGCGTGCCGGTTGGCGTCGGGGAGGAGTCCGGCGGCGGACTCCAGGCCGGTGCGGTACGACGTACGGGCCAGGCGGCGGGCGGCGCGGTAGACCGTCAGCGGGACGAACAGGGAGTGCGCCGTGGGGCCTTCGGCCTTGGTGAGGGCGGCGACGGGGCGCAGGAGGTGGCGTCTGCGCCGGTCCATCAGAAGGTCGGCGAGGCGGGCCGGGTGCGCGTCCAGGACCTGCCGGGCCCCGGTCCCGACGAGATGGTCGGCGCTGCCCGCGGAGAGCCGGCGGCGGTGGCGTTCGGCGAGGACGAGGGAGGGGGCCGGTTCGTCGGTGAGCGCTCCGGTCTCCAACGAGGCGTACGGCAGGGCCTCTTCGCCCGCCGCGACGACCACATGGTGCAGGCGCGGGTTGGCGGCGATGGCGTGGGCCCGCTCCAGCTCGCCCTCGTTGCCCCGGGTGGTGAGGTCGTTGAAGGTGACGGCGAGCAGCCGCTCGCCCGCGCCGGTGCCGTGGCCGAGGAGGGTGCCGGGCAGCCCGGGCAGTCCGGAGGCGAGGAGGGCGAGGGTGGCCGACGCGCTGCCTCCGGAGAGGTCGGCGCCGATGCCCGCCACGGGTCCGCCCCGCGCCGCGCGCCGGTCGGCGGGGCCCATGCCGGGGACGGGCCCCGGGTCCGGCGGAGTGCTTTCCGGCGCGTGGCGCGGGGCCGTGAGCCGGGCGCGTACGGCTTCGACGAGCGCGTCCCGTACGCCCTCCACCGCGTGCACCGGGTCGGCCTGGGGTGCGGCGACGGCGAGCGAGGCGACGGCTTCGTACCCGGTGATCTCCCGCGAGCCCTCGCGCAGGATGAGGGCGTGGCCCGGCGGGACCCGCTTCACGCCCGCGTAGGGCGTGCCGTCGCCGAGGGCCTCGGGAGTCTCCGGGCAGGCGAGGAGGGCGGCGAGGTGGCCGATGTCGAGCTGGGCCTCGATGAGGTCGGCGAGCGGCAGGGCGGCGGTGGCGAAGGCGGTACCGCCCGCCCAGGGGGTGTGGAAGACGGGCCGGGCGCCGGCCAGGTCGCCCGCGACGGTGATGCGGCGGCCGATCTGCACGACGGCGGTGTAACTGCCGGGCCAGGCGGTGAGATGGCGCATCGCGCCGCCGCGTGCGGAGAGCAGTCCGACGCGCAGCTGCTCGTCGGTGGCGCCGCAGCAGCCGAGGACCGCGAGACGGGCGGTGGGCGCCCCTTCGGGGGTCGCGACGCCGATGACGCGGATCTCGTCGGGCCGCCAGTCGCCGACCGCCCAGAGCGGATCCGGGTCGCCCCACAGGAGTTGGGAGCCCACGGGGTGAACCGTGCGCCCCTCTCCGCCGTTTCCGACGGCGCCGACGGTGCCGAAGCTCGCGGCGATACTGCTCCATCCCACCAACCAACGCATCGCCGCCTCCACAGGCTGTGGACAAACGGCGCACCTTTGACGAGCGAGACGCCGCTGCGGGACATGCTGCCACGACAACGACGCAGGAGAGGGTGTACGGGCAGCGCACGCCGGAAGAGCATGCGCCCCTGGCAAAGGCCGGACGCGGTCTTCACCGCGCCGACAGCAACGGAAGTTCCGGTTCCGGGAGTTGCGGAGGTGAGGCCGCCGGGTCTCCGCGCCGCCCCGGCCCGCCCCCGTGGAAGAGGAGGGGCCGGCGCCGCCCGGAAACAGCGCCGATATCCGGCCATAGTCGGACCGTTGGCCAGACCCTCACCGGACCGTCGCTATTCGGCCATTCTCTCGAAGCGCCACCACGCGCGCACACCGTGCCACGCCCCCCTGGCGACCCTTCCACGCACAGTCCGGGAGGTGGGCCTCACCTCCCGGACCGGTCCACCGCCCGCGGGGAATGGAGCGGCGGTTTCCCCCAGCCCACTGAGTCCAGTGCAGCGGGCCGACCCACGCGGTACCCAGACAAGCGTTCCGGCGACGGCCGGGCCAGAGCGCACGGCCGGGCGCACGGCCACACACCGGGAGCACGCCGCACCCGGGCCCGTACACCGCCGTCCCGACGGCCCCGACCGCCCGGACGGACAACAATCCCGCCATCCGGACGTCTGCCCCTTAACGGTAGGGATAGGGAGAACTACGCTGTGTTTACTGGTGTTCTCGACAGGGGGGCATATTCCTCGGGGCTCGGCCACATGCGTGTGCAGGCGGAGTACGAGGGTTCGAACCTGGGGAGGCATCGGTACGAATGCCGCGCGCCGTCCTCGGTGACGCGGCGGCTGTCTGTGTGTCGAGGGGTGGCGCATGTCCAGGGAGCAACGCGGGCCGAACGAGAAGCTCGGCACGGTTCTCGCCCTCGCGGGAATCAGTAACGCCGGGCTCGCCCGGCGGGTCAACGACCTCGGAGCACAGCGCGGTCTGACACTTCGCTACGACAAGACCTCGGTGGCCCGGTGGGTCGCCAAGGGCATGGTGCCGCAGGGCGCGGCGCCGCATCTCATCGCGGCGGCGATCGGGGCCAAGCTCGGCCGGCCGGTCCCGCTGCACGAGATCGGCCTCGCCGACGCGGACCCCGCTCCGGAGGTCGGCCTCGCCTTCCCCCGGGACGTGGGCGAGGCGGTCCGGTCGGCGACCGAGCTGTACCGGCTGGATCTGGCCGGGCGGCGGGGCGGCGGCGGGATCTGGCAGTCCCTGGCGGGATCCTTCTCGGTGAGCGCCTACGCGACGCCCGCCTCCCGCTGGCTGATAACCCCCGCCGATCCGTCGGTGGCCCGGGATCCGACGGCGGCGCGGGCGGCGATCCTCGGGGCACGCGGCGGCGGACCGGACGGTTCCGGCCCGGCCGGAGCCCGCGGACCGGGGGCCGCCCCGGACGTCCGGGGCGCACACATCCTCCACACCGGCGGCGGCACACCGGGCGCCCCCGGCAGCCCAGGCGCGCCAGGCGCGGCCGGCTCCGTCCCCGTACAGCCCGGCCCGGAGACCGCGGCGGACGCCTCACCGCTGCGGGTCGGCCACAGCGATGTGACGAAGCTGCGCGAGGCGGCCCAGGACGCCCGGCGCTGGGACTCCAAGTACGGCGGCGGCGACTGGCGTTCCTCCATGGTTCCCGAGTGTTTACGCGTCGACGCCGCGCCTCTGCTCCTCGGCTCGTACACCGACGAGGTCGGGCGGGCCCTGTTCGGCGCGTCCGCCGAGCTGACCCGGCTGGCCGGCTGGATGGCCTTCGACACCGGCCAGCAGGAAGCCGCCCAGCGCTACTACATCCAGGCCCTGCGCCTGGCCCGGGCCGCCGCCGACGTGCCGCTCGGCGGCTATGTCCTCGCCTCCATGTCCCTCCAGGCGACCTACCGCGGCTTCGCCGACGAGGGCGTCGACCTCGCCCAGGCCGCCGTCGAGCGCAATCGGGGTCTCGCCACCGCCCGCACCATGAGCTTCTTCCGGCTGGTGGAGGCCCGCGCCCATGCCAAGGCCGGCGACGCACCGGCCGCGGGGGCCGCGCTCAAGGGCGCGGAGAGCTGGCTGGAGCGGTCCCGGGCGGGTGACTCCGACCCGCCCTGGCTCGGCTTCTACGGCTACGACCGGTTCGCCGCCGACGCCGCCGAGTGCTACCGGGACCTGAAGGCCCCCCGCCAGGTGCGGCGCTTCACCGAGCAGGCGCTGTCCCGGCCGACCGAGGAGTTCGTCCGCAGCCACGGACTGCGGCTCGTCGTGTCCGCCGTCGCCGAGTTGGAGTCGGGCAATCTGGACGCGGCCTGCGCGGCGGGCACCCGGGCGGTGGAGGTCGCCGGGCGGATCTCCTCGGCCCGCACCACGGAGTACGTGCGCGACCTGCTGCACCGCCTGGAGCCGTACGGGGACGAGCCCCGCGTGGCGGAGCTGCGGGAGCGGGCCCGCCCCCTGCTGGTCACCCAGGTCTGAGCCGGACGGCGGGCGCGTTCCGTGCGCCCGCCGGGCCGAGTGTGCGCCACGCCCTGCCCATCTCGGGTTTGAGCCGGTTGTCAGTGGGTCAGTGCACTATCGGGGTGGGAGGTGGCGTGATGATGACGCACGCGGCGTACGACTGCGATGTGCTGGTGATCGGCGGCGGGATCGTCGGTCTGTCGACCGCGTACGCGCTGTCGCGGTCCGCTCCGGGCGCCCGGGTGACGGTCCTGGAGAAGGAGCGCGGCCCCGCCCGCCACCAGACCGGCCGCAACAGCGGTGTGATCCACAGCGGTATCTACTACCGCCCCGGCTCCCTCAAGGCGCGGTACGCGCTGCGCGGCTCCGCCGAGCTGGCGGACTTCTGCGCCGAGCACTCCATCGCCCACGCCACCACCGGCAAGCTGATCGTCGCCACCGACCGCTCCGAGCTGCCCCGGCTGCACGGCCTGGTGCAGCGCGGCCGCGAGCACGGGCTGCCCGTGCGGGAGCTGGGCCCCGCCCAGATCGCGGAGCACGAGCCGGAGGTCCGGGGGCTGGCGGCGATCCGGGTCGGCACGACGGGCGTCTGCGACTTCACCGCCGTCGCCACCCGCTTCGCCACCGAGGTCACGGCCGGCGGCGGCATCGTGCGGTACGGCGCGGAGGTCGCCGCGATAGACCGGCGCCCCTGGGGCGTCGCCGTGCGCACGACGGACGGCCTGGTCGTCCGGGCCCGGGTGCTGGTCAACTGCGCGGGGCTCCACTGCGACCGGGTGGCGCGCCTCGCCGGGGACGACCCGGGCGTGCGGATCGTGCCGTTCCGGGGCGAGTACTACGAGCTGGCCCGCCCCGAGCTGGTGCGCGGACTGGTCTACCCGGTGCCCGACCCGGCGTTCCCCTTCCTCGGCGTCCACCTCACCCGGGGCTTCGACGGCTCCGTCCACGTGGGGCCGAACGCGGTCCCCGCGCTGGCCCGCGAGGGATACGCCTGGCCGCAGGTCCGCCCCGCCGAACTGCTGTCCACGCTGAGCTGGCCGGGCACCTGGCACATCGCCCGCCGGCACTGGCGGTACGGAGCGGGCGAGGTGCACCGCTCGCTGTCCCGGTCCGCGTTCACCCGGGCCGTCCAGCGGCTGCTGCCCGCCGTCACCGAGGACGATCTGCGCCCGTCGCCCGCCGGGGTCCGGGCCCAGGCGGTGCTGAAGGACGGCACGCTGGTGGACGACTTCCTGATCCGCGAGGCCCCGCACACCGTGCACGTGCTCAACGCCCCGTCGCCCGCCGCGACGGCCTGCCTGCCCATCGGACGGGAGGTGGCACGGCTGGCGCTGCGCCGGGCTCGGGGGACGGGGTGGAAGCCGCCCGCCGTAGAATCCGGTCATTGTGTCTGAGCAGCCCCTGAACCCCATGTCCGCCGGAACCCCCGACGCCGCCACGGCCGACGCGACGCCGACCGGCTCCACCGCGGCCGACGCGCTGGCCGGCAACACGGCCGACGAAGCCGCCGCGCTCCGGGCCGCCTCCTTCGAGCGGGCGCGCCGGCTGCGCCAGGAGCCCCGCTTCCCCGGCGGCCCCGCCGCCGACCCGGCCGGTTCGCACCACGAGCGCCGGATCCGCAGCTTCCAGCCGCGCCGCAGCCGGGTCACCACCGGCCAGCAGGACGCCCTGGAGCGGCTGTGGCCGAAGTGGGGCCTGGACATCGACGGCAAGCGCGCCCTGGACCTGGCCGAGATGTTCGACGGCCTGCCCGTGGTCCTGGAGATCGGCTTCGGGATGGGCGAGGCCACCGCGCAGATGGCGGCCGACGACCCGGGCACCGGCATCCTCGCGGTCGACGTCCACACCCCCGGCCAGGGCAATCTGCTCGGCCTCGCGGACAGGGCGTGCTCGACGAACGTACGGGTGGCCAACGGCGACGCGGTCATCCTGCTGCGCGAGATGCTGGCCCCCGAGTCGCTCGACGGCCTGCGGGTCTACTTCCCCGACCCGTGGCCCAAGGCCCGGCACCACAAACGGCGGCTCATCCAGCCCGCGTTCCTGGACCTGGTGGCCCCGGTGCTAAAGCCCGGCGCGATCGTCCACTGCGCGACCGACTGGGAGCCGTACGCCGAGCAGATGCTGGAGGTGCTCACCGCGCACCCCCGCTTCGAGAACACCGCGGCCGACGGCGGCTACGCCCCGCGCCCAGCGTTCCGGCCGCTCACCCGCTTCGAGGGCCAGGGCCTGGACAAGGGGCACGTCGTCCACGACCTGCTGTTCGCCCGCGTCTGACGCGCCGGCCGACCGCCGGGTGATGGCCGGATGCGCCGTCGCCGGGTGTCAGTGCTCCTCGTTAGGGTCGAGAGGTGTCCGACCCTTCCGTGCAGCATCAGCAGGCGCGGCCCGCCGTCCCGGTCCTCCATGAGCAGCGGCTCCATGAGGTCCTGGGCGCCGCGCCGGAGCGTGGCCGAGCGCGTTACCGGCCGCGCCGCGTCGGCATGGTGTGGCGCAGCAAGGTGTTCCGCGCCGGGGCCGTGATCGTGGCGCTGGTGCTGTGCGGGCTGGTGATCCTGGCCCTCGTCCGCGAACAGACCGGTCCGGAGGGGTTTCTCGTCGGTCTCGGCCTGGCGGTGCTGCCCGTTCCGCTCCTGATGGCCGCCTTCCGCTGGCTGGACCGGGTCGAGCCGGGCCCCTGGCGGAATCTGATCTTCTCCTTCGCCTGGGGCGCGTGTGCCGCCGCGCTCGTCGCGATCATCGCCAACTCGTTCGCGACGCGCTGGATAGCGACCGCGACGGCCGACCCGGCGAGCGCTGACACCCTGGGGGCGACGGTGATCGCCCCCGTCGTCGAGGAGAGCGCGAAGGCGGCGGCCGTGCTGCTGATCTTCCTGTTCCGCAGACGGGAGTTCAGCGGGGTGGTGGACGGTGTCGTCGTCGCCGGGTTCACCGCGACGGGCTTCGCGTTCACCGAGAACATCCTCTATCTGGGCAACGCCTTCGGCGAGGACCAGTTGCTGGGCAGCTCCGGGTTCGCCTCGGTGACGGCGGGGACGTTCTTCGTGCGGATCGTGATGTCGCCGTTCGCGCACCCCCTGTTCACGGTTCTCACCGGCCTCGGCTTCGGCTTCGCGGCCGTCAGCGCCCGCCGCCACCGGGTCCGCCGGATCGCCCTGCCGCTGCTGGGCCTGCTCCTGGCGATGGGTCTGCACGCCCTGTGGAACGGCTCGTCGGCCTTCGGCCCGTACGGCTTCTACGCGGTCTACGGGATCGTCATGGTCCCCGCCTTCGGCCTGGTGACCTGGCTGGCGATCTGGTCGCGCCAGCGGGAGCTGCGCACGCTGGCGGCCGAGCTGCCCGCCTATGCGGCGGCCGGCTGGCTCACCCCCGCCGAGCCCTCCGCGCTCTCCTCCATGCGGGCCCGGGGCATGGCCCGCGATCTGGCCCGCCACTGGCAGCAGGACCGGACCCGGGGCCGGGCGGCGGCCCGCGCGGTCGCGGAGTACGAATCGTTCGCGACGTCGCTGGCGGGCCTGCGCCGCCGGGCCCGCCACGGCGCGGTGGGCCCGGACTTCGGCGCGCGGGAACGGGAGCTGCTGCACCACCTCTGGCAGCGCCGGGACATCGCGGCCCCGGCCCTGACCCAGGCGGCGCGCCTCACCTCCCGCCGGGGCGCCCACCACGGCCGCCACGCGCCGACGCCGCACGGAAACGGAAGCGGGTACGGCCCCGGCCACGCGCCCGGACGCGGTCCGGCGTACGGACAGCAGGCCCCCACCCGGCCGTTGGGGCAGCCGTACGGCTACGGGTACGGCGGCCCGGCCCCGCAGGCCTCCTCGCAGCCGGCCCCGTACCCGGCGCCGTACGGCAGGACACCGCCCGACCACCGACGCCCGCCCGGCTAGGAACGGCGAGACGGACGCCGGAAGCAGAAGCCGGATCCGTCAGGCCGATGCCTCGGTGAGCAGGGCGAGTTCCCCGTCCGTCAGCCGCAGGCCGGCGACCGCGACGAGGGCGGGGAGCTGTTCGACCGTACGGGCGGAGGCGATCGGGGCGGCGACGGTCGGCTGGGCGGCGAGCCAGGCGAGGGCGACCGTCGCGATCTCCGCGTTCCGGTCGCCGGCGACCCGGTCGAGCGCGGCCAGCACCTTGCGGCCCCGCTCCGACTCCAGGTGGCCGCCGGCCCTCGCCGAGCGAGCGCTGTCCACGTTCGCGCCGGGACGGTACTTGCCGGTGAGGAAGCCGGAGGCGAGCGCGAAGTACGGGACGGCCGCGAGGCCCGCGTCGGCCGCGGTGTCCTGGAGCGCGCCCTCGTAGGTGTCGCGGGAGACCAGGTTGTAGTGCGGCTGGAGCGCGACGTACCGGGCGAGGCCCTCGCGCTCGGAGAAGTCGAGGGAGGCCCGCAGTCGTTCCGGGCTGATGTTGGAGGCGGCGATGTGGCGCACCTTGCCGTCCTTCACCAGCTGGTCGAGGGCGGTGATGATCTCCTCGACCGGGACGGTCTCGTCGTCGAAGTGCGTGTAGTAGAGGTCGATGTGGTCGGTGCCGAGCCGACGCAGCGACTCCTCCGCCGCTCCCTTGATCGTGTCGGCTGCCAGGCCCTTGAAGGCCGGATGCGCTCCGACCTTGGTGGCGACGACGACGTCGGACCGGTTGCCGCGCGAGGCGAGCCACTTGCCGATGACGGTCTCCGACTCGCCGCCGTGATTGCCTTCGATCCAGGCGGTGTACGCGTCGGCGGTGTCGATGAAGTTGCCCCCGGCCGCGGCGTAGGCGTCCAGGACGGCGAAGGACTGCTCCTCGTCCGCCGTCCAGCCGAAGACGTTGCCGCCGAGGGCGAGGGGGAAGACCTGGAGGCCGGAGGTGCCGAGGGGGGTGCGTACTGAAGTCATGTGAGGGTTCAACGAGCCGGGCCGGGGGCGGTATTCCGCCCGTGGTCCATCAGGGCCCGTCGCTCCCGGACAGACCGGCAGCCCTGACGTCGGGGGGTGTGCGTCAGGGCTGCCGGGGTTTCCGGAGGCGCCGTCCTCGCGAGGACGGCAGGCGTCAGACCGAGAGGCCCTTGCCGTTCAGCCAGGCCATCGGGTCCATCGCGGAGCCGCCCGCGGTGCGGACCTCCAGGTGGAGGTGGACGCCGGTCACGTTGCCGGTGGCGCCCATGCGGCCGATGGTCTCGCCGGTGGTGACCTTCTGGCCGACCGAGACGTCGATCGAGGACTGGTGGGCGTACCAGATCTCCGTGCCGTCATCGAGCTGGAGCACCGTGCGGTAGCCGTAGGAACCGGACCAGCCGGCCGAGGTGATCGTGCCGCTGTGCACGGCCTTGAGCGGCGAACCGGCCGCACCGGCGAAGTCGAGGCCGGTGTGCTGTCCGGAGGACCACATGGCGCCGGACTGACCGTAGGTCGAGCTGACCGTGTACGAGGAGGCGGGCAGGGAGAAGCTGGCGGCGAGCTTCGCGAGACGCTCTTCCTCCGCCTTCTTCTTCGCCGCTTCCTCCGCGGCCTTCTTCTTCGCGGCGGCCTCGGCCTCGGCCTCGTCCTGCTGCTTCTTGGCCTCGTCCGCCGCCTTCTCGGCCGCGGCCTTCTCAGCGACGGCCTTGGCCTCGGCGTCGGCGCTGGCCTGCTGCTGCTCGGCCTGCTGGAGGATCCGGGCGCGCAGCGCCTCGCCGGCGTCGGTGCCCTGCTCGGCCTCGGCGCTGGTGAGCCCGGCGGTGGTGAGCGGGGCGGCCGCGGCGACCGGGACGGCCTCCGCGTCCTCCGACATGAAGGACCCGACGCCGGGGAGGGACTTGGCGTCGGGGAGGTTGTCCGCGATGGAATCGGGAAGAGAGATGGAGACCGGTGCCTTGTCCTGAGCGGTGGCCATGCCACCCGCTCCGACGGCCGCTATGACGCCGACCCCGAGGACGGTGGAGCTACGGGCCAGACCACGCTGCTTGGCTACGCGGTGCCTGCCGCGCACGGGACGGATGGACTCCTCGGTGGGATTCCACTCCCCCATGGACCGCTCCGCGCCACCATAGGTGTCGGCACTGAAGGGTGACACGGCCTCAGGGGCAGGCTTGTTGGACGCCACGTGGGCGCTCTCCTTTCCTTCCTTCTCGCCTACCGGGTTAGCTGACGGGTTCGGAGCAGGAAGGTCTCCTACGGGCCCCTCCGTCTCTCACGAGACGCAGGCGTCCGATTCACCCCATGTAGGTGGTTCCCCGGTTCCCTTGCGGAATTCGGCGCTCGCGCGCGGCGCCGTCTCTGACGACGGCTGTGACGACCGCGCTGCGTTATCGAACGTTAATAGACACACGGGCCCGATTCCAAGCTGTTCCTGTTGATCATTAACGAACAGGGTAGGGATGTACGGGTCACAAGCGGGCGGAATCGGGCGACTTGACCAGGGCTCAGCCACACTCCTTTTTCTGATGGTATGTCAAATGTTATGCGGAGGGGTGTCCTTCGATCACACACCGTGTCATCGGGCCGAATCCAGCGCCTCACGGCATCGGCGTCACGGCAGCGCGCCGGGTCAGCGGGCCGCTTCGTCTCCCCGGCCCACGATCTTCACCGTCGTCCGGCGCACGGGCTGCCCCTCCGCCGGCCGGCCGACCGCGATGAGCGCCATGTCGTCCGTGGTCCGCCCGCCGGTGTGCAGCCGTACGTCGTCGGTCAGCGCCGACAGCAGCTCCTCCGGCCCCGGGAAGATCCGGCCGCGCAGCCGGGCCGCCGGATCGTAGAAGACCCCGTTCGCGTCCCGGGCCTCGGACAGGCCGTCCGTGAAGGCGAGGAGCGTCGCCCCGGGAGGCATCGCCCACGCGTCGGCCCGGTCCGGCCACACCCCCAGGTCCATCCCCAGCGGCAGGGCGGGCACCGAGGGCGCCAGCACCTCCAACGCACCGTCCGCGTGCAGCAGGATCGGCTCGGGGTGACCGCGGTTGACCAGGCGCAGCGAGGCCGATCCGGGCGGGATCTCGGCCAGTACGGCCGTGATGAACCCCTCCATGGCGTCCAGCCCGTACCGCCGCGTCCCCTCCCGGGCCAGCGCCCGCTCCAACCGCTGGGCCACGCCCTCCAGCGAGAGCTCCTGCTCGGCGGCCTCCCGGAACGCCCCGATGATCACCGCCACCGCCTCGACGGCGCCCAGCCCCTTGCCGCGGACGTCGCCGACCACCACACGGACGCCGTACGGGGTGTCCGCCACGGCGAACAGGTCGCCGCCCACGAACTCGTCCGCCTGCGCCGCCTCGTAGCGCGCGGCCACCTGGAGCCCGCCGATCCGCTCGGCCGGCGTCGGCAGCACGGCCCGCATGGCGGTCTCCGCGACGGCCCGGGCCGAGGCCAGCTGCTCGTTGCCGCGCCGCACGACGCCGTTGATGACGAGGGCCAGCACCGAACCCGTGAGCACGGTGATCATCTCGATCACCGGGACCACCTGGGTGGACGTCCCGTCGGAGAGCCGCATCGCGATGACGGAGAGAACCGCGGCGATCCCCGTGCGGACGGTCCGGGACAGCGAGAAGAACGGGGCGGCGATCAGCGGGGCCGCGACGAACAGGGGCACGGCGGTGAAGTTGGGCGGGGCCAGCGAGTCGAACACCAGCCCGCCGAGGATCAGCAGGGCGGGCAGCATCCGGATGAACCGCCCGGTTCCCCGCCCCCCGGACGTCAGCTCACCCTCCCGGGACCCGAACACCGCACGGCCCACGGCATCGATGCTCCCCGCCGTGCCACTGCGCCGTTTCTCGGCCATCCCCACCTGTGCACTCCTGCCCGGTCCACCCACGGCTGCGGACGGTACCGCGCCCCGTCCAGGCTTCCCGGAGCCGCGCCGAGCGGCGACTCCGCATCGGCCGAATAGGGGGAATGCGGACGGCGGCCCCGGCCGACCGTGGTCAGTCGGAGAGCCGGTGCTGCGCGTAGACCGTCAATGCGTCCCGTACGAAGGCGGCGGTGCCGTCCCCGTAGCGATCGTAGTTCTTTCCGAAGCGCGGGTCCGCGACATACATCTCCCCGAGCCCGATCACGTACGAACGGCTGGGCTCCTTGGCCGACGACAGCCAGGCGCAGTGCCGCCGCGCGAGGTCCTGCGCCTCGGGCCCGTCGGCGGCGAGCCCGCCCTCCCTGGCCCGGCCCCAGTCCCGCGCGATGGTTTCGTGCTCGTCCTGGAACGCCTTCTTCTCCGTCTCCCCGAGCGAACGCCACCAGCGGTCGCCCTCCTCGTACGCGTCCCTGCCCCAGCGCTCGGTGACCTCCTGCTCGTGGGCGGTGTGGTCGAAGCCGTCGAACACCTCATCGGCCATGAGTTCCATCCCCTCCTGGGTCTTGTGGAGCGTGGTCCGCACCGAGGCGATCTGCCGTCCGATGCGCGCCCGCTCCTGTTCGAGCAGCCGCAGATGCGCCCGCAGCGCCACCGCCGTGTCCCGCTGTCCCGCGAGCACGTCCTTGATGGCCGGCAGCGAAAGACCGAGCTCCCGCAGCAGCAGGATGCGCTGCAGCCGGACGAGGGCGTCCTGGTCGTAGTAGCGGTAGCCGTTGCTCCCGATCCGGCTCGGCGCGAGGAGACCGAGGTCCCCGTAGTGCCGGAGCGTGCGGCTCGTGGTGCCGGCCTGCCTGGCGATTTCCTGAATGGACCACTCCATGCCGGAAACGCTAGATCTTTACGCTGCGTCAAGGTCAACCCGGAAACACCGGGCCACCGGGAAACGACTCGGGCCCGGCACGCTGTGCGTGCCGGGCCCGGATCTTCAGTAGCGGGGACAGGATTTGAACCTGCGACCTCTGGGTTATGAGCCCAGCGAGCTACCGAGCTGCTCCACCCCGCGTCGGTAAACACCACTCTACGGCATTCCCCGCGCCCTTCTGACCAGTTGATCCGCGCCGCCCGCCGGACACCGCCCTCCGACCTGCGGCGTCCCATCACGGGCGAGTACCTTGTTGCACATAGGTTGCAATAACACTCCCTGTGCGAGAAGAGGATGGCGTGCGGACTCCGGTGGTGCTGGGCATCGAGTCGTCATGCGACGAGACGGGAGCGGGGATCGTCTCCGGCGGCCGGCTGCTCGCGCACGTCGTGGCGTCGAGCATGGACGAGCACGCACGCTTCGGCGGGGTCGTGCCGGAGATCGCCGCCCGGGCCCACCTCCAGGCGTTCACCCCGGTCGTCAGCGAGGCCCTGGCACAGGCGGGGCTCCGGGTGCGGGACATCGACGCCGTGGCGGTGACCACCGGGCCCGGTCTGTCCGGCGCCCTCCAGGTCGGCCTGGCCGGTGCGAAGTCGCTGGCCTACGCGGCGGGGGTGCCGCTGTACGGCGTGCACCACCTGGCCGGGCACGTGGCCGCCGACACCCTGGAGCACGGGCCGCTGCCCGACCCGTGCATGGTGCTCATCGTCTCGGGCGGCCACACCTCGCTGCTGCTGGTCCGTGATCTGGTGCGCGATCCGATCCTGCATCTGGGCGACACCGTGGACGACGCCGCGGGCGAGTGCTTCGACAAGGTGGCGCGCGTCTTCGGCCTCCCCTATCCGGGCGGACCGGCGATCGACCGGGCCGCCCGTGACGGCAATCCCTGCGCCGTCGCCTTCCCCCGGCCGCTGTCGGGCGCGAAGGACGATCCGTACGCGTTCTCCTTCTCCGGGCTGAAGACGGCCGCCGCCCGCTGGGCCGAGCAGCACCGCCTGCGCGGCGAGGACATCCCGCTGGCCGACGGGGCCGCCTCGCTCCAGGAGGCCGTCGCGGACGTCCTCACGCGTAAGGCGCTGGCCGCCTGCCGCCAGTGCGACGTCCGCACGCTGGTCGTGGTCGGCGGCGTCGCGGCGAACTCCCGCGTCAGGGCCCTGGCCGAGGAGCGGTGCGAGGCCGCGGGAGTCGAGCTGCGGGTGCCGCCGCTGACGCTGTGCACCGACAACGGGGCGATGATCGCCGCCGTCGGCGACCTCCTGGTCCGGGCGGGCGCGGACCCGGCGCGGCTGAGCCTGTCCATCGACCCGTCGGCCCCGTTGGAGTACGCCGCTCTGCACCCGGTCGCCGCGCCGGCGAGGGCCGCGTGAGCGGCGTGGCGCCCGCCCTTCCCCCGGGTGACCGACCGTAGGACGAACGGACTGCTGGTGCGTACCGCCGGCATCCGCAGCCGTTTCCTGGACTTCGTCGCCGCCCGGGGCCACACGGCCGTCCCGGGCGCACCGCTGCCGACACCTGACCCGCCCCTGCTGTTCGTCAACGCCGGCATGGTGCCCGTCATGCGGTACGTCACCGGTGAAGCGCCCCCGCTGTGGGAGCGGGCCACCAGCCCCACCGGCCCGGACGCCCTGGTGTGCCGGCGCGACGGTGCACCCGCGCAGCCGGACCCGGCAAGCACACCGAGCCCGCTTGCCTTGGCCCTGGACCCCGCACGTCGCCCGTACCCCTGAACTGAACCGCCCCCTGTCTCGGCCATCACGGCCAGGCAGGGGGCGTTCTTGTGCGCCCGGATTCACCCGCGTCGAGTGGCTCCCGCCGGCCAGACCACGTCTACGGGAAGACCAACTTCCCGGGCCTGCTCCACGGTGTCGGCGGTGCCGCCTCCCTTGCCCGAAGGGGGCGTGCCGTCCCACACGGCTACAAGGCGGTCCGCCCGGAGCAGCAGCTCGGCGTTCGCCGACTCGTAGGCCTCCCGGCCCGCAGTCGCGTGCGGCAGAGTCACGACGTGCTCGGCTGTCTCGACCAGGTGATCGAAGACAGCGGCATGGGCTGGTTTCACCCTGGCAGCGCGGTAGTCCTCGGAAGGAATCACAGCAATCAGGCGCCCGCCGACAGCAGAAACCTCTTCCGCGAAGAGGCTGTCCGCCCCGGCGGCAATGCACGACACCCCCGTCAGGTCCTCGCTGTACTTGGCGAGCAGCTCACGCAGCGCAGCGCGCACCAGCGGCACACTCTCCTCGGTCAGGTCCATGTGCCCGGTCACGGCCAGTGTCGTCATGCGCCCGTTCCTCAGCTCGACAGCAGGTCGCGGATACTATCGCGCGCCTCGCGCACCGGCCGCGACGCGCTGTGTCCCACGGTGTAGGGGTACAGCTGCCCCAGCTGGGTGCGGACACGCCCTGACTGCGTGCCGCGCGCGGCTTGCACCGCCAGGGCCGTCTCGGCGGCCGCGCCTTGGATGTCCCCGGCGAGGAACTGGCATTCCGCCAAGCCGATGCGGTCGAGCGCGTGGGAGCGCCCGGCTTCTGCGCCGCGGGACATCAGGGCCGCCCGGATCCTGTCCGCAGCCTGGACTGCGTGTCGGCGCGGGTCGGCGCGGGCGAGGTCAAGGAGTCGCCCCCCGGTGACGCCCGCGAGCTCGGCTTCGTCGAAGTAGGCAATCCAGTACGGCTCGTCGGAGTTCCCGCCGGCTCTGGCGAGGTCCTCGGCCGCCTTGGCGGTGGCCCGGTGAAATCCGGCGATTCGCCCCTGCGCGGCATACGCCCAGGCCTCGCGGGTGTGGAGCATGGCGCGGGCCCGGGGGCCGATCACGTCGCGTGCACCCTCCTGGGCGAGGTGGATCAGCTGGAGAGCGTCGTCGGCCCGGTCGCGGTAGAGCATCTGCCTGGCCATCCCAGCCAGCACGTTGGCCCCGAAGACGACGTCGCCGCCAGCGTGGGCGGCTCGGAGGGCGAGGCGGTAGTAGTCCTGCGCGCGCCGGTGCAGTCCGGAGTCCCACGCCATGGTCGCGGCGGTGCCGGCCAGGTGCGCCATGACGCGGTACAGGCGGTCCGCCACGGCCGGGGCCTGGTGGTCATCGAGGGCACCGGATACTTCCGCGAGCTGCCCGAGTACCGCTTTCCGTCGGAGGCCGCCGCCGTACTGGTGGTCCCACTGGCGGAAGGCGCGCGCGGTGGTTTCCAGTTCCTCGACTTCCCGCATGCCGAGTCGGCCCGGGCGGCGTTGCCCTGGGACGGTGGCGGCCGGGACCAACCAGCCTTCGAGGCTGTCGAGGAGCGCGGAGCCGGTTACCGCGGCGCCGGCCAGGGCGCGGGTGAGGGCCCGTCGGTCCATCACGAGATCACTCCTGGTGAGGTGGGTGGCCAGACCCACGGTGGCGTCGGGCCGCCACGGAATCTCGTCTGTGTCTGGCCGGTCACCTGGAGCGTCTGGCTGGTCATGCGGTGCTGAGGTGTGGTCGCCCTCCCAGGGGCGCGGCGCGAGGCCGAGCAGGCAGCCAGGGATGCGGAGGCCGTCGGCGATGCGGCAGATGACCTCGAAGCTGGTGACCTGCTGCTGGCCGCTGATGATCGTGGACACCTTGCCGGGGGTGAGCTGGCAGGCAGACGCGATGCGGTTCTGGGAGAGACCGCTCCACTTCTTGATCAGTGCGAAGACGGCGGCGAAGTCGTGCTCGATGAGTGCTGCCCGGACGTCTGCTCTGTCGAGCACATCGGGGCTGAGCAGGCCGGGGGTGGCGGCATCCATGGGCTGACTTCCGTTGCGATCCTATGCACGCGCAGGCGCCTTACTGGAGCGCCAACGAGTGTATTACCGGCTCGGTAACCCCCGCTGGTCATCCCGCGGTTACGTGCGCCGGACGACTCTGTGATGGCGACGGAAACCGCAAGCTACGCGGAGAGAACCATGGCGATGACGATGAAGGTGTACGAGGTAACCCGTGACGGGCTCACCCGGATCGTGCGCGAGGAGGCGGAGGTCGTGCCCCTCGAACAGCCGGAGGCCTCGCACCAGTTCCCCGCATGCGAGTGCCCCGAGTGCAGGATGTCGGCGGAGTGACGACCTGCTACAGCGGCGGCGGCGCGCACGCCTTCCCCGTCGAGGACGAAACCGGGGCCCACTGCCCCGAGCACGAGGTCACGCTGCTCTGGCACATCACCCCACCCACAGACTCCCGCCCGGCCGCGCATTCCCTGGAAGGACCGCGGCCGGGCGGGCGATCCCCCAACAGCGACAGGAGATCACCATGAGCGTAGGCCAGTTACCCGTCATCGCCCGAGGGCTCATCACCGACGAGCGGTTCACCAGCTGCCGCAGCACCGTCAGGGACGCCAACCCGGGCATGTCCCAGGAGATGGCCGGCCGGATCGTCGAGGAGGGGCTGAAGTTCGTGGCCGCCTGCTCCCGCAACCCCGGCGTCGGCCTGGCCCCGTCCCGGATCGTCGACGAGGGGTGGCACGCCCTGATCCTGCACACCGCGATGTACGCGGAGCTGTGCGAGGAGCTCGGCGGGAACTTCGTCCACCACTTCCCCGGGTACGACCCGACGAACTACGACCCGGAGATCCTGGACCGCACCCGCCAGGCAATCGCCGACCTCGGGTATGTCGCGGACGTACAGCTGTGGGGTGAGCCGTCCGATGAGACGCTCGCGTCGGTGGCGGCGAAGTGCCAGCATGCCCCGGACTGCACCATCGTGATCATCCCGAAGCCGAAGCCGAAGGGCTAGCCTGCTGGGCAGGAGGTGCCTTATGGCGAAGGAATGGACTGACCCGCGGTACGCGGACCTGGTGGCCGCGTGGAGGGCTGGGCAGGAGCCGGACTCGCGTGACTCGCGGGAGCCCCGGCCGGTGCGGGGGTTCGTGATCCCCGCCGAGCCCGAGGCGTAGCCCGCCCAGACCGACCGAGCAGCCCCTGCCTCTCACGCGGCAGGGGCTGCTTCGTTCGCCCTCACGAGGACGGGCGCTTCTTGCGCCGCGCCTGTGCGGAGAGGAGCCCCATCCTGGTGAAGTGCGCCTTCCGCAGAGATTCGGCGGCTGCGGCGACCTGGGCATCCGTGGCCCCGGGGTGCTTCTGTCCGGCCTCCTCCTCGAACTTGCTCTCAGCTGCGCGCCGGGCTCCTGCCGTCCGCGCTGTTCGGTCCGTGGTGTTGGCCCAGCTCTGGTGGGCTCCAAGGCGGGCTCGCAGGGCACGTTCGGTGGGGTCCACACCCACTGCTCGCTGGCAGCAAGCGTCCGGATTACCGCCGCCCGTTTAATCCCCACTTTCGAGTGGAGCAGGGGAGGCATCGGCGAGGAAGGCTCCGCCCATGGAAACGCCAGCAGCACCGCAGCCCCATTTCATGACGACGCGGGAAGTCGCGAAGCTGATCCGTAAGACGCCGCAGGCCGTACGCCAGATGCGGCACCGGGGTATCGGTCCGAAGCGGGGGCGCCGCGTCGGCAGAGGCACGCTCTACCCCCGCACCGAGGTCATGGCCTGGTTGGACGCCCGGGAACAGGCTGACCCGCTGGCGCGCCGCCGCGCGGGCGGTCAGAGTTGAGCGAAATCGATGTGCACGTATGGCGACGCCACGGACCTGAGCGAGCTTGTGCACTACACGCCGGAACACGTCGAGGCGGAGGGCTGGTTGCCGTTCTCGGCGCGCACTCTCCGCGACAAGGCGTCGGCCCGTGTCTTCCCCCACAGCAAGGCGGGTGGCCGGATCACGTTCCTGCTGCGCCACATCCGGGAGATCGCGGCGATGCACGAGGTCCGTCCGGCGAGCGAAGGCCGCGCCCTTCCTGCGAAACGTCGCCGGCGGATCGATTCATGATCGCTAGCAGTTCGATGGAGCGTGGGTGGAGCATCTGCCCGAATCGGGCCCGAACAGACGGCGACCCCAGACCAGAGGAACGCTCTGACCTGGGGTCCAGGGGTAGGCCGTGTGGGACTCGAACCCACAACCAACGGATTAAAAGTCCGCTGCTCTGACCAATTGAGCTAACGGCCCCTGCGACATCACCCCCCGAGCATAGCCCGCCCGGTCCCGGCAGCCGATCCGGTATCGGTCTTGGGCCCGTCGCGCCTGTTCAGGAGCGCGGTGCGGGTCCCGGGACAGGTGCGAACAGGGGCGGCGACAGCAACAGGGCCCGTACGTCACCGAGTCGGTTCGGTGGCGTACGGGCCCTGCCGGTCTGTCAGGCGGACCTGCTCGGCCGGAGGCCGGCCGAGCGGGGGTCAGCCGTTGCGCTTCCAGCGCGGCTTGTCGTCGCGGCGGCCGAAGGAGCCGGTGTTGGTGCCGGTGTTGGCGCCGCGGTGGTCGTCACGACGGCCGGTGGGGCGGTCGCCGCCGCCGGAGCGGAAGCCGCCCGAGGGGCGGTCGTCACGACGGTCACGGTTGAACGGACGGTCGCTGCCACCGGAGCGGAAGCCGCCCGAGGGGCGGTCGTCACGACGGTCGCGGTTGAAGGACGGGCGGTCGTTGTCCCGACGCTCGAACGGACGGCCACCACGGTCGTCCCGACGGTCGCCGCCACCGGAGCGGAAGCCACCGGAGGGGCGGTCGTCACGACGGTCACGGTTGAACGACGGACGGTCGTTGTCCCGACGCTCGAACGAACGGCCACCACGGTCATCGCGACGGTCGCCGCCACCGGAGCGGAAGCCACCCGACGGGCGGTCGTCACGACGGTCGTTGCCGCCGCGGTAGCCACCACGGTCGCCACCGCGGTTGTCGCGGCGCTCGTAGTTGCCCCGCTCGTCGCGGCGCTGCTCGTCGCGGGCGGCCGGCTGCTCGGGGACGGAGACGGCTGCCACGAGGGCGGCCTCGGCCTCGGCGGCCACCTCGGCCACCGCGGCCTCGGGGTCGTCGCCCCGCTCGCGCGCGGCGCGGGCGACCAGGCGGTCGGCCTCCTCGCGCAGCTCGACGGCGCGGCGCTGGACACGCTCCAGCTGCTTCGTCAGGTCGGCGGCCTCGCGCTCGGCCTGCTTGGCGGCGTTGTTCGCGGAGTCGGCCTGGACCTCGGTGAGCGAGCGGGCGCCGGTGATCTCGGCGACCTCCGGCTCGAAGACGCCCGCGCCCTGGACGATGTGGCGCGAGGCGTCGACGCCCGCGTCCTCCATCAGGCGGAAGATCTGGCGGCGCTGGTGCGGAAGCGCCAGCGAGACGACGACACCGGACTTGCCGGCGCGGGCGGTACGGCCCGAGCGGTGCAGGTAGTCCTTGTGGTCGCCGGCCGGGTCCACGTTCAGGACCAGGTCGATGCCGTCGACGTGGATGCCTCGGGCGGCGACGTCGGTGGCGACGAGCGCGTTGACGTAGCCCTTCTTGAAGTCCTCCAGGACCCGCGTACGGGCGCCCTGGGTCATGCCGCCGTGCAGCGCGTCGGCCTTCACGCCGGACTCGATGAGCTGCTCGGCGATGCGGTCGGCGCCCAGCTGGGTGCGGACGAAGATGATCGTGCGGCCCTTGCGGGCGGCGATGGCGGCCGTGACCGGCGCCTTGTCCTTCGGCTTCACGACGAGGACGTGGTGCGACATGGTCGTGACGTTGCCCTGGGCGCTGTCGACCTCGTGCGTGACCGGGTTGGAGAGGTAACGCTTGACCAGCGTGCCGATCTCGTTCTCCATGGTGGCGGAGAAGAGCATCCGCTGACCGCCGCCGGGGATCTGGTCGAGCAGCTCGGTGACCTCGGGCAGGAAGCCCAGGTCGGACATCTGGTCGGCCTCGTCGAGGACGGCGACCTGGACGTTCTCCAGCGAGCAGGCGCCGCGGTTGATGATGTCGCGCAGCCGGCCCGGGGTGGCGACGAGGACGTCGACGCCGCGCTCCAGGGCGTAGATCTGGTTGCCCATCGACGTACCGCCGCAGACGACCTTCATCTTGAGGCCGAGCACGTCGCCGTACGGCTGCAGCGCGTCCGCGACCTGCATCGCGAGCTCACGGGTGGGGGTGAGGATGACGGCGCGGGGCTTCTTCTTCTCGGTGTGGCCGCCGGCCAGCGCGGCGAGGGTCGGCAGACCGAAGGAGAGGGTCTTGCCGGAGCCCGTACGGCCACGGCCGAGGATGTCCTTGCCGGCCAGGGCGTCCGGGATGGTCGCCGCCTGGATCGGGAAGGGGGTGGTCACACCGTTCTGGGCGAGCTTGCGGACGATGCCCTCGGGCAGGCCCAGGTCGCCGAAGGTGACGGTCGGCTCGGCGGGGGTCTTGTCGGCCTCGTCCGCGATCTCCTCGGCGGAGTCCGCGACCTCGGCGGCCGGGGCGTCGGCCTGCGCGTCGGCGACGAAGTCCGCGACGGACTTCTCGGCGACGACGGTCTTCTCATCGGCCGGGGCGGTGGCGCCGGCCGGGGCCTCGGTCACAGCGGCCTCGACGAGCTCCGCGAGCTCGACAGCGTCGACGTTCTCGGGCATGACGGTGTGGTCAGAACTGGAAATTGACATGCGAAATGCGAAACCTTCCGGAGTCTCGGCACGCGCCCATAACTCCGTGATTCGCAATTTCGACCGCCTCAATGCGGTCCAGCCACGGCAAGGGAGAGTACGCGCCACACGGCGCTCTTCTGTGTCGGCGCCGGGCAATGGGATCAAACGATCTACCACCATACGCACTCTCACCCACATCGCGCAAACCAGCCCGGTCTGCCCTCCGGCTACACCGGCCCCACCTGCGGTGATGCCTCCGGGGTCCGCAACGGCCTGACCGTCTCCGGTCCGCCCATCGCCTGCGCCCGCAGCTGCGCGGCGGGCGAGGCCGAGGGGGGCGGCTCCGGCGGATCGGTGGGCTCCGGCTCGGGCTCCGGGTCCGGGGCGGGCGGCGGCGGGGCCGGCGGCTCCGGGGTGGCCGGCGGCGGCTCACCCGGTCCCGGAGTCGAGGGCGTCGGGGTGGGCCGCACCCCGCCGCCCCGGGTGGGCCCGGGGGCGGCCGGTTCGGGCCGCGCGCCCTTGGGGGTGACCGACGGCGTGGCGCCGGAGGCGTCCGGGCTCGGGCTGCTCCCGGGCACACCCCGGTCCGAGTGGGGGTGCGCGCCCCCGCCGCGTCCCCCGGCCCGCCCGGAGCCGGGAACCGTGTCCCCGGCCGGATCGGCGGCGGAGCCCTTCGGGCCGGCGGACCTTGAGGGCCCCGGCGCTCCGGCGCCGTCCTCGCCGACGCTCATGCAGCCGGTGGACGCGGCGATCGTCAGCGCGGTGACGGCTGCCCAGCGGACAGGGGCGGACAACTGGCGCACGAGTGGCACCTCCGGGGCGAGGGAGCGGAGAGCGGGAAGGAAGCGCGCGGCGCCGGGGCGAAGCGGGAACAGGCGGTACCGGGCGGTGCCGGGCGGCAGTCGAGAGCGAGCGGTACGGCGTCGCACCGTGCCCAACTCCCCCGACCCCGCCGGAGACACGCCCGAAACGCCACCCACCCGCGCGACGACCGCCGAAGCTCGGCCCCATCAGGACCCGCCGGTCACGACGACCGCCGACGCGCGACCCCGGACGGGACGAGCCCCATCCGCGCGACGACCGCCCAAGCGCGGCCCCGGACCGGACGAGCCCCACCCGCGCGACGACCGCCGAAGGAACCCGCGGCCCGATCAGGACCCGCCGGTCACGACGACCGCCGAAGCGCGACCCCGGACCGGACGAGCCCCACCCGCTCGACGACCGCCCAAGCTCGACCCCGGGCCGGACAGGACCCGCCGGATCAGCCGGCCGCGCTACCCCCCGAACCCGCCCGCCAGCTCCGCCCCCAGGAACACCGCGCCCAGCCCCGCCAGCAGCGACGCCAGCACGTTGGCCGCGGCCAGGAAGGCCCGGCCCGTCTCGGCCAGGCGGAGGGTCTCGTACGAGAACGTCGAGTACGTCGTCAGCGCTCCGCACAGGCCCGTCGCCAGCAGGGCGTGCGCCGGGGAGGAGACCGCGGCGCCGGTCAGGACGCCGAGCAGCAGACTGCCCGCGATGTTCGCCGCGAAGGTGCCCCACGGGAAGACGTACGGGACGCCGGGCCCTTGGTGCGCCTGCACCGCACGGTCCGTCAGATAGCGCAGGGGCGCGCCCACCGCCCCGCCGACCGCCACCAACAGCCAGTTCACGCGGCCCGCCCCTCGCCCCGGGAGCCCTCCGCGCCCCGGTCCAGCCAGGCCCGCGTCCCCGTGGCCGCCGCCCACACCGCCCCGAGCGCGGCCACCACCGTCACCGCCGCGTACGCCATCGCCACCGCGACCTCCTGACGCACCAGCAGGCCCGAGACGTCCGCCGCGTACGTCGAGAAGGTCGTGTATCCGCCGAGCACGCCGACCCCGAGGAACGGCCGCACCAGCGGATGCGTGATGCGGCCCCGCTCGACGGTGAGCACCATCAGCACGCCGATCAGCGCGCAGCCGCTCACGTTGACGACGAGCACCGTCCACGGGAAGCCGCCCGCGCCGGGCCACAGGACCACGGCCCCGTAACGGGCGAGCGCGCCGAGCGCGCCCCCGGCCGCCACCGCCGCCAGCACCCGGCTCTGCCGCACGGCGGGCGGGCCGGGCTCCGGCAGCTCCTGTGGGGCCTGCTCGCTCACCCGTAGCCCAGGGCGTGCAGCCGCTCGTCGTCGATGCCGAAGTGGTGGGCGATCTCGTGGACCACGGTGATCTCCGTCTCCGCGACGACGTCCTCCCGCGTCTCGCACATCCGCAGCGTCGGCCCCCGGTAGATGGTGATCCGGTCCGGCAGGACCCCGGCGTACCACTCGCCTCGGTCGGTGAGCGGGGTTCCCTCGTAGAGCCCGAGCAGGTCGGGGTCGCCGGGGTCCGGTTCGTCCTCGACGAACACCGCCACGTTGTCCATCAGCCGCGTCAGCTCCGGCGGAATCCGGTCCAGAGCCTGGCTCACCAGCTCCTCGAACTGTTCGCGCGTCATCTCCAGCACCCCGCCATTGTCACGTACCGCGGCCGGGTGCGGGCAGGTGGCGACCGCCCTGGACTGATGACCGGAGCCGCCGCCCGGCATGGCCGAGGCCGTACCGGGGCATACGGGCCCAATGGTCCGCGTCCCGTTCCGTGCCGCAGCCGACCGCGTCCGGCACCGCCTCACCCAGCTCGTCCGCCCGAAGCCCGGAAGCCGACCGGGACGCACCCCGCCCGGCGCCGGAGCCTCCCGCACCGGCGCGGCGGCCCCCGGCGACCTGACGGGCCCCGCCCGCCGCCCGTACCTCCGCGCCCTCGGCATGCTCGCCGTCGTCGTGCTGGGGGCCTGGCTGGGACTGCTCGCCGTGGGGTCCATCCGTACGCCGGTCGGCCCCATGGACACCAACATGACGCTGCGCCCCTCCCTCACCGGCGGCAGCAAGATCAACGTGTCCCCGCTCGGCGCACTGGAGCTGGACTCGCACATCGCGCCGCTCCGGCTCGACGTGGACGTGGACCGCCTCGACCCCGAACGCTCCCAGGCCCTGGTCGACCAGCCGGAACGGTTCTCCACCCTCCAGGACGAGGTCACCCGGGACGTCGCCGCCGGCACCCGGGAGCTGGCCGTGCGCTCCTGCGTCGCCGTCGTCTCCGGCGCGACCGCGCTCGGCCTCGTCGTCTACCGCCGCCCTCGCCGCGCCCTGGCCGCCGGCGGGCTCGCCCTCACCCTGCTGGCCGCGTCCGGCGTCAGCGCGTACGCCACCTGGAACCCGAAGTCCGTCCTGGAGCCGAAGTTCTCCGGGCTGCTGTCCAGCGCCCCGTCCCTGGTCGGCGACGCCCGCTCGATCGTCACCGAGTTCGACATCTACCAGCAGGAGCTGGCCCGCCTGGTCACCAACGTCACCAAGCTGTACGACGCGACCTCCACGCTCCCCGTCTACCAGCCCGACCCCGGCACCATCCGGGTCCTGCACGTCTCCGACATCCACCTGAACCCGGCCGCCTGGCACATCATCGCCTCGCTCGTCGAGCAGTACGAGATCGACGTGATCATCGACTCCGGCGACACGATGGACCACGGCTCCGCCCCCGAGAACGGCTTCCTCGACCCGATCCGCGACCTCGGCGCGCCCTACGTGTGGGTGCGCGGCAACCACGACTCGCCCATCACCCAGGCCTACCTCAAGAAGTTCAAGAACGTCCGCGTCCTCGACGACGGCCAGGCGGTGAACGTCGGCGGGCTCCGCATCGCGGGCACCGGCGACGCCTCCTTCACCCCGGACCGGACCGGCCCCGGCGGCAACAAGGAAGCCGCCCGGCTGGAGGGCATGCGGCTGGCCACCGCGCTGCGCGACCAGGAGCGGGCGGGCACCCCGGCCGACATCGCCGTCGCCCATGACCCGAACACCGCCCGGGAGACCGACGGCACGGTCCCGCTGGTGCTGTCCGGCCACCTCCACCGCCGGATCAACGAGCAGCTGAAGCTCGGCACGCGGCTGAAGGTCGAGGGCTCCACGGGCGGCGGCGGGCTGCGGGCCGTGCAGAACGAGAAGCCCGAGAAGGTGCATGCCTCGGTGCTCTACATGGACCGCTCCACCCGCCGGCTCCAGGCCTGGGACGAGATCACGCTGGGCGGTCTCGGACTGACGACCGCCGAGGTCAGCCGCCATCTTCCGGAGGAGAACCTGAAGAAGGGGACCCCCGCCTCGCCCTCTCCCAGCCCGTCCCCGACGGGCTCCGGGACGCGCCCGACGCCCTCGCCGTAAACCGTTTTGGCGATAGCTCCACCCATCCCATATGCTTCTCACGTCCCCGACGCGCTGCAAAGCGAACCGGCGGGCCAATAGCCCTCATCGTCTAGTGGCCCAGGACGCCGCCCTTTCAAGGCGGTAGCACGGGTTCGAATCCCGTTGGGGGCACGTTTCACCGTGTGCGAGACTTGTTTCGCACATTGCTTGGTCCTGTGGAGCAGTTTGGAGTGCTCGCCACCCTGTCAAGGTGGAGGCCGCGGGTTCAAATCCCGTCAGGACCGCTTGCAGCCCCAGCGGCTGCGTGGCTGGGTAGCTCAGTTGGTACGAGCGATCGCCTGAAAAGCGATAGGTCGCCGGTTCGATCCCGGCCCCAGCCACCTCTCGAAGGCCCCGTCCACCGGACGGGGCCTTCGCCGTGTCACACCTTCTCCCTCTCCTTCTCGGTCTCCTCCGCCGGTACGCCGGCGCCGCGCCGCCGCCAGGCCCGTACGCCCAGGACCAGCAGCGCCACCAGCACCACCGCGACGAGCGCCACCCCGTCCGGCACCCGCTCGCCGAACTTCTGCGCCCACTGCTCGACCGCGAACGAGTCGTCGACCCCCAGCAGGCCGGGCAGCGCGGTCGTCCCGTCGTAGACGAGGAACAGCGCGCCGAGGCCGATGAAGAACAGCCCCGACAGCAGCGACGTGGTGTGCAGCTCGAACCGGCCGAGGCGGACGGCCCGGCCGCGCAGCCAGGCCCGGCGGCCGAGGTCGAAGCGCTCCCAGAGCAGGGCGAGCAGGAAGAGCGGGACGGCCATCCCGAGCGCGTACACCGCCAGCAGCAGTCCGCCGTAGACCGGGCTGCCGCTGACCGCCGCGACGGTCAGGACGCTGCCCAGGATCGGGCCCGCGCAGAAGCCGGCCAGGCCGTAGACCGCGCCGAGCGCGTAGACGGAGAACGCGGTGGTGGGGCGGATCCGGCCGCTGAGGGCCGCGATCCGCCGGGACGCGAAGCCGAGGCCGACGATCTGCGCGACGCCCAGCACGATGATCAGCCAGCCCGCGCCCGTGACGAGGGCGTCGCGGTGGCCGTAGAAGAGCCGTCCGGCGTACGAGCCGGCCGCGCCGAGCGGGACGAGGGTGGTGGCGAGCCCGGCGTAGAAGATGCCGGTACGGGCCAGCAGCCGGGAGGCGGAGTCGATGGAGTACGCGAAGAAGGCCGGCAGCAGCAGCGCGCTGCAGGGGCTGACCAGGGCGAGCAGCCCGCCGAGGAAGGCCGCGAAGTAGCCGATGTCCGGGGTCACTTGGCGGCGTCCCCGGCGTCGTCGCCGCCGGCGTTGCCGGTGGTCTTCGCCTTCGCCTGCTCGGCGGCGGTCTCGATGGCCCGCGTGAACGTCTCGTCCGGCTGGGCGCCCGCGATCGGGCGGCCGTTGATCAGGAACGACGGGGTGGACGTCGCGCCGATCCCGTACGCCTGCTCCTGGTCCTTCTTGACCGCCGCACGGGCCGCGTCGCCGTCGAGGTCCTTCATGAACCGGTCCAGGTCCTTCACCCCGGCCTCCTCGGCCAGTGCCTCGACCCGGTCCTTGCCGAAGCCCTTCTCCTTCGCCCCCTCGGCGTAGGCGGCGCGGTGGAACTCCCAGAAGCGGTCCTGCTGCCCGGCGGCCCAGGCGCCCCGCGCGGCGTTCTCGGACTCCTCGCCGAAGATCGGGAAGTTCCGCCACTCGATGCGCAGCGTGCCGTCCTTCACGTACTTCTCGATCAGCTCCGGTTCGGTGTCCCGGGCGAACTTGCCGCAGTAGCCGCACTTGAAGTCGGCGTACTCGATCAGGACGACCGGGGCGTCCGCGCGGCCGGTGGCCAGCTTGTCGTCCGCGTCCCGGCGGGCGAGCTTCGCCAGCTCCGGGTAGACGCCCTCGTTCGGGTCGGCGGAGACCTCGGCGGCGGGGCTGGTGGCGGTGTCCTTCGAGGCGTCGTCGGGGGAGGTGGCCCGGTACGAGGCGAAGCCGAGGAGACCGGCCGCGAGGACGACGACCGCGCCGTAGACGAAGGGCTTGCGGGAGGACGGGGAAGGCGTGGCGGCGGACTTCTTGGGCGTGGGCATGCGGCACTCCGTGCTGATGGTGCGGAAGGAGAGAGGTCAGGGTGCGGGTCGGGCGGGCGCCCGCCTACACCCGCAGCACGGAGAGTTCGACCGGAGTCGGGGTGTACGGGACCGGGGCGCGGGCCCGTATCCCCGGCGGCGGCTCGGCCGACAGCGCGCCCGTCGCGGCGGGCAGCCCCCACGGGGCGAGGCCCGGCGGCTGCTCGTACGCGGTCCGGGCGCGGGAGGGGACGGCGGGCTCGCCGTCGTGATCGCGGAGCTTCCCGCAGCCGGGGACGGGGGTGTCCGCGCCGGCGGCCTCGGCCACAGGAGCCTGAGCCGGGTCCTGAGCAACGGACCTCGCCCGCCCCTCGGCCCGGGCAGGAGTCGGGTCCTGCCCCGGGGCCTGCGCGACGTGGAGCACCGGCCCGGAGGAGTCCCCCGGTCCGGCGGCGGCGAAGGCCCCCGGTCCGCACAGCAGCCCGATCACCACGGTGAGCAGCGCCGTCAGGCTCCACCACTGCGTACGGGACACGGGACCGGGGCCTTTCTCACGCGGTGGGACGGGGCTGAGCGTTCGACTGCCCGAAATGGTACGTGCCGCGTGACGCAGCCCGCGCGAAATGAGGTCGCCACTCCGCGGGCCCGGGTGAGATCCTGGGATCCGTATGTCTACTTCCTTCGCCGATCTCCAGTCCCAGCTCGGACAGCTCTCGCTCCGTGACGCGAACCGGCTCGGCCGGCGCCTCGAAGGAGCGCGCCGCATCCGCAAGCCCGAGGCCCGCCAGTCCGTGCTGGACGAGATCGCGGCCGATGCGGGCAGGGCGGCCGAACGGCTCGCCGCCCGCGCGGCCCGGCTGCCGGCCCTGTCGTACCCGGAAGAGCTGCCGGTCAGCCAGAAGAAGGACGAGATCCTGGAGGCGATACGCGACCACCAGGTCGTGATCGTCGCCGGTGAGACCGGGTCCGGGAAGACCACGCAGATCCCCAAGATCTGTATGGAGCTGGGGCGCGGCGTCCGGGGCATGATCGGGCACACCCAGCCCCGCCGGATCGCCGCCCGTACGGTCGCGGAGCGGGTCGCGGACGAGCTGAGGACGCCGCTCGGCGAGACCGTCGGCTGGAAGGTCCGGTTCACCGACCAGGTGAACCCGGAGTCGACGTATCTGAAGCTGATGACGGACGGCATCCTGCTCGCCGAGATCCAGACGGACCGCGAGCTGCTGGCGTACGACACGATCATCATCGACGAGGCCCACGAGCGGTCGCTGAACATCGACTTCCTGCTCGGCTATCTGGCCCGGCTGCTGCCCAAGCGCCCGGATCTGAAGGTCGTCATCACCTCGGCGACCATCGACCCGGAGCGGTTCGCGCGTCACTTCGGCGAGGCCCCGATCGTGGAGGTCAGCGGACGGACGTACCCCGTCGAGGTCCGCTACCGGCCCCTCCTCGAAGGGGCCGACGAAGACACAGCGGACTCCGACCGGGACCAGATCACCGCGATCTGCGACGCCGTCGACGAGCTGGGCCACGAGGCCCCGGGCGACGTCCTGGTCTTCCTCTCCGGTGAGCGCGAGATCCGGGACACGGCGGACGCGCTGAACAAGCGCAACCTCAGACATACCGAGGTGCTCCCCCTCTACGCGCGCCTCTCGCACGCCGAGCAGCACCGCGTGTTCCAGCGCCACACGGGACGCCGCATCGTGCTGGCGACCAACGTCGCCGAGACCTCGCTGACCGTCCCCGGCATCAAGTACGTGATCGACCCCGGCAACGCCCGTATCTCCCGCTACAGCCACCGCACCAAGGTCCAGCGGCTGCCGATCGAGCGGATCTCCCAGGCCAGCGCCAACCAGCGCAAGGGCCGCTGCGGCCGTACGTCGGACGGCATCTGCATCCGGCTGTACTCGGAGGACGACTTCGTCACCCGGCCGGAGTTCACCGACCCGGAGATCCTGCGGACCAACCTGGCCTCCGTCATCCTCCAGATGACCGCCGCCGGCCTCGGCGACATCGAGAAGTTCCCCTTCATCGACCCGCCGGACCACCGCAACATCCGCGACGGCGTGCAGCTCCTCCAGGAGCTGGGGGCGCTGGAGCAGGGCGAGAAGTCCCCCCAGGAGGGGAAGAGGGGGCAGCGGCTCACCCCGCTCGGCCGCAAGCTCTCCCAGCTGCCCGTCGACCCGCGCCTGGCCCGCATGGCCATCGAGGCCGACAAGAACGGCTGCGCCCGCGAGGTGATGGTCATCGCCGCCGCGCTCTCCATCCAGGACCCGCGCGAGCGGCCCGCGGAGAAGCAGACGCAGGCCGACCAGAACCACGCCCGGTTCAAGGACGAGACGTCCGACTTCCTGGCGTACCTGAACCTCTGGGCCTACGTCCGCGAGCAGCAGAAGGAGCGCGGCTCGTCCTCGTTCCGCCGGATGTGCAAGCAGGAGTACCTGAACTTCCTGCGCATCCGCGAATGGCAGGACATCTACGCGCAGTTGCGTACGGTCGCGAAGCAGATGGGCATCACCGTCGAGGAGCCCAAGGCGGAGGCGTCCATCCCCGAGCAGGCGGTGCACACCTCGCTGCTGGCCGGGCTGCTGTCGCACATCGGGCTGAAGGACACCGAGAAGAACGAGTACCTGGGCGCGCGCAGCGCCAAGTTCGCGGTCTTCCCCGGCTCCGCCCTGTTCAAGAAGCAGCCCCGGTTCGTGATGTCGGCGGAGCTGGTGGAGACCTCCCGGCTGTGGGCGCGGGTCAACGCCAAGGTCGAGCCCGAGTGGATCGAGCCGCTGGCCCAGCACCTGGTGAAGCGCACCTACAGCGAGCCGCACTGGGAGAAGGACCAGGCGGCGGTGATGGCGTATGAGCGAGTCACCCTGTACGGCGTGCCGATCATCGCCCAGCGCAAGGTCAATTTCGGACGTATCGACCAGGAGGCCTCGCGGGATCTGTTCATCCGCAACGCCTTGGTCGAGGGCGACTGGCGCACCCACCACCAGTTCTTCCACGACAACCGCAAACTCCTCGGCGAGGTCGAGGAGTTGGAGCACCGCGCACGGCGCCGCGACATCCTCGTGGACGACGAGACGCTGTTCGACTTCTACGACCAGCGGATTCCCGAGCACATCGTGTCCGGGGCGCACTTCGACTCCTGGTGGAAGAACAAGAAGCGCGAGGAGCCGGACGCGCTCGACTTCGAGCGCTCCATGCTGATCAACGAGAAGGCCGGGGCCGTCACCAAGGACGACTACCCGGACTCCTGGCGGCAGGGGAAGCTCAAGTTCAAGGTGACGTACCAGTTCGAGCCCGGCGCGGACGCGGACGGCGTGACCGTGCACGTACCGCTCCAGGTGCTCAACCAGGTCACCTCCGAGGGCTTCGACTGGCAGATCCCGGGGCTGCGCGAGGAGGTCGTCACCGAGCTGATCCGCTCGCTGCCGAAGCCGATCCGCCGGCATTACGTCCCCGCGCCGAACTACGCCGACAAGTTCCTGGACCGGGCGGTCCCGCTCCAGGAACCGCTGCCGTTCACCCTGGCGCGGGAGCTCCAGCGGATGGTCGGCGTGCCCGTCACCGCGGACGACTTCGACCTGTCCCGCGTCCCGGACCATCTGAAGATCACGTTCCGGATCGTCGACGAGCGTCGGCGCAAGGTCGCCGAGGACAAGGACCTGGAGGCGCTGAAGCTCCAGCTGCGCCCGAAGGCCCGTCAGGCGCTCTCCAAGGCCGCCGCGGCCACCGCGGGGCCCTCCGGGGAGTCCATCGAGCGCTCGGGCCTCACGGACTGGACGATCGGCACGCTGGACAAGATCTTCGAGACGCGTCGGGCCGGTCAGCCGGTGAAGGCGTATCCGGCGCTGGTCGACCAGGGCGCGACCGTCGCCGTACGGCTCTTCGACACCGAGGCCGAGCAGCAGCAGGCGATGTGGCGCGGCACCCGGCGGCTGATCATGCTGAACATCCCGGTGAACCCGGCGAAGTTCGCCTCCGACCGGCTCTCCAACCAGCAGAAGCTGGCCCTGTCCCGTAATCCGCACGGTTCGGTGCAGGCGCTCTTCGAGGACTGCGCCACCGCGGCGGCCGACCGGCTGATCGCCGCGCACGGAGGTCCGGCCTGGGACGAGAAGGCGTTCCGGACGCTGTACGACAAGGTGCGCGCGGATCTGGTGGACCTGACCGTCCGCACGATCGACCAGGTGCAGCAGGTGCTGGCCGCGTGGCAGGCCTGCGAGCGCCGGCTGAAGTCGACGAACAGCCTCACGCTGGTGGCCAACGTCACCGACGTACGGGAGCAGCTGGCCAGACTCGTACCGTCCGGTTTCGTTACGGCGACCGGGCTGCGCCGGCTGCCGGACCTGATGCGCTACCTCGTGGCGGCCGACCGGCGGCTCCAGCAGATGCCGACGGCCGTGCAGCGGGACACCACGCGGATGGCGAAGGTCCACGAGATGCAGGACGAGTACGCCTGGCTGCTCGAACAGCTCCCGCAGGGCAGGCCGGTGCCGCAGGAGGTGCTGGACGTCCGCTGGATGATCGAGGAGCTGCGGGTGAGCTACTTCGCCCACGCGCTGGGCACCGCGTTCCCCGTCTCGGACAAGCGGATCGTGAAGGCGATCGACGCGCTGGCGCCCTGACGCGGAGGCTCCGACGGGGTCCGGGAGGCGGTGACGGAGTCACCACCAGGAGTGAAGTCGACCTGGGCCTCCCACCTCCTGTACAGTCTGGTTTCGCAGCAAGCCGCAAGGCAAGCGGCGAAAGCCTGGTCCTGTGGAGCAGTTTGGAGTGCTCGCCACCCTGTCAAGGTGGAGGCCGCGGGTTCAAATCCCGTCAGGACCGCAGTAGAAGAAAGCCCGGATCGTTTCGATCCGGGCTTTCTCGTGTTGTGCCCTCCCCTTCCTGCCTCTCCCGCCTCGCGTCTTGACGGCTGCATCCGCCGCCGGTACCTCGTAGAAGCAGCGGCCGTCCCTGCACCCTCGGCGCTTCTCTCGGCGGGGGACGGCCGGGCTCACCGGGAGGTGGCTCGTATGTCCGCGTCCGCAGCACGACATGAGACCCGCGCGCTGCTGCGCGCCCACCTGGCGGCCGCTTCCGCCTATCGCCACCTCACCCGGCACTGTGCGGTCTGTCATCGCCTCCTGCGCCTCGCCATGGAGTCCGGGGGCGGCGGAGAGCCGGGAGCGCCCGCAGGCCCCTTGGACGCCCCGGAGACCGCCGCCGGACGCCGGGCGTCCGCCGAGCGCCCCGACGAGGACGAGGCCGAGGCCGAAAGGCCTGCCACGACGTGACCATCGGCCGGATGCTTCCGCGTCCGGACAGTGGCAGGCTCGGAGTTGGCAAGCATCATGCGGTGTGACGGTAGTCACCGAAAGAGTTTTCAGACCGGGGGTTTTTACACCTCCCCTACAACTGATGAATTTAATATGTGCAATTGCACGGGGGTGGCGGGCTCGCGAGGACCGTTCCGTCCGGGGCTGTCCCACCGCGTCCCCGACGCGCAGTCGGCGCGTAATCGGCGTGTGGTCGGCGCGTCTGCACGCGGTCCGGGACGCTCACCCACACTCCCGCACAGACCCGCTCACAGACCCACGAAGGCCCCCCGCCTGCCCGCGTCGGCCCCCTGAAGCCGACCGACCGCCCGGTTCTGGACGAGCCGGCCCGGAGGCCGCGAGCGGGCCGGGAAGCCCCGCCCGAGGGCACAAAAAAGATCGCGCTGGACCCGGCGGAGTCCAGCGCGATCGATACGACGACACCCGTGGAACACAGGTATGACGCCCGTTGGGGCAGGCGTCCGTCGAGTGGAGCTAGGGGTGGGCGGCTGGGGTTGGGGGACCTGGCAGCTGCCCGGATGGTGATGCTGTGCTGCTGTTGTGCTGTTGCCGCGTGGCAGGGGTGTGTCAGGCCTCGCTGCGCTGCTGCGGAATACCCGCAAGCAGTGCGCGGACCTCTGCCTCGCGGTACCGGCGATGCCCACCGAGCGTGCGGATGGACGTGAGCTTGCCAGCCTTGGCCCAACGGGTGACCGTCTTCGGGTCCACGCGGAACATCGTGGCAACCTCAGCCGGGGTCAGCAGCGGCTCGGCATCAGGGGTGCGAGCGGTCATGAGCGGCCTCCTCGGGAGAACCGAACCTTCTCGGTTCTTTCCTCTAAATTCTGCACCTTGACCCGCGTTGCCCGAAATGGCGGACGCGGGCCGAGTCGGTTATAGGACGAACGGCTTGTCCTCGGCACTACAACTACACCATCCGTCCAGCCACGTCGGCCAAACCGATGGAATTGCCCTCCCAGGTGTTCATCAGCGACGGAAGCCGATGGACCATGCCATAGCGGACAGTCACGCCCCAGTGACGATCAGTCACAGAGCGATCAGGAGTCGTCAGACCCCCCATAGCGTGCAATGTCGAGCATCCTGCCCTTACTTGGACAGAAGGAGCCCTCCCCGGACTCCTTGTCCTATTTTGGCATGAGGAGTAGGGATAGGCGCAAGGGCCCCGTTAGTGCTGTCCATCACGCTTGAGGCAAAGGCCCGGTTCGGGACGTAGGTCCTGGGGTCGGCGGCGTACGCTTCCGCCCCACCCGTCCCATGAGACCTCACGCGTCACACGGAACGCCGGTTCACGGAACGTCCGTTCAGTCTCCTCCGCCCTCCACCTCGCACCCTCCTCCCTCCAGCTCGCGTCCCGGTCTTTCGTCCTGGATGAAGGATGCCCCGGTTCCATCACCTTGATGCCGCTGTGGGCCTTTTCACGTCAATTGGTGAACTGGAGGTCCCGTACCGCCCGCCAGCGCTCCGCGAGCCGCGCGTACGCCTCTCCCGCACCCTCGCCGTCGCCGTCCCGCAGCGCGGCGAGCCCCTCCGCCACGTCCGCCGCCGACCGGTCCCCGGCGAGCCTCTCCGCCGGCAGCGCGTGCACGAGGCCCCCGTAGTCCAGCTCGACCAGGGAGCGCGGATGGAACTCCTCCAGCCAGCGCCCCACGTCCACCAGGCCCTCGGTCAGCGGTCCCTCGGGAACGCTTGCCCGCAGCGTCCGCAGCGCCCGCGCCAGCCGGCGCCGGGCCTCGACCATCGGGGTGCGGTAGCGCAGGACGGGCCCGGACCCCTCACCGTCCGCCGCCGCGTACTCCCGCTCCTCGTCGTGGAAGAGGACGAACCAGCGCACCGGGACCTGCCACACCGTGGTGCGGATCCACGGCCTCGCGTCCGGGTGGAGCCGCTGCCAGCGCTCGTGGTCCGCCGCCGCCTGGCCGCGCACCACCGCCGGCAGCAGGGCATCCAGCACGTTGGCCGGAAACATGCCCCCCAGCTCCTCCAGGGCCAGCCAGCCCCGCAGCCTGGTCCGCCACGGGCAGACGCACACCACCCCGTCCAGCTCCGCGACGAACGCGTCACCGCTCTCGTGCACGGGCACCCCGACCGGCGGCGTCGACGCCAAGTCCGCCAGGGAGCGGCGCAGTTCGTCCTGGGCCGTGGGAAGGTCCTCGCGCCGTGCGTAACGCGCCCAGTGACTCCGCTCGGGCTCGGCGAATGCGGCGAGCGGCTCGTAGACCCGGAGGTAGGACGTGTAAGGGACGAGCACCGAAGACACCACCGACATGCAGCGCATCGTGTCACGGAGGATCACCCCCTGGGGGTGATCCTCCGCGCGGGTGCGGATCCGCGCCGCCGGAGGACTTACGCTCTTGCCCATCGGACCGGCCGTGCCGGTCGGTCCGGGGTCCTCCCCACCCCTAGGAGGGCCTCCGCCGCTTCGTGTTATTTGGGAGTCACCACAGTGACCGATGTGACCAGCGGGCACGTAGACGTACTGCAGACCCTGTTCCACTCGGATCAGGGGGGCCACGAGCAAGTCGTGATCTGCCAGGACCGTGCCAGCGGCCTCAAGGCCGTCATCGCCCTCCACTCGACCGCCCTGGGCCCGGCCCTCGGCGGCACCCGCTTCTACCCGTACGCCTCCGAGGCGGACGCCGTCGCCGACGCGCTGAACCTGTCGCGCGGGATGTCCTACAAGAACGCCCTCGCGGGTCTCGACCACGGTGGCGGCAAGGCCGTCATCATCGGCGATCCGGACAGGATCAAGAGCGAGGAACTCCTCCTCGCCTACGGCCGGTTCGTCGCCTCGCTCGGCGGCCGCTACGTCACCGCCTGCGACGTCGGCACCTATGTCGCCGACATGGACGTCGTCGCCCGGGAGTGCCGCTGGACCACCGGCCGCTCCCCCGAGAACGGCGGCGCGGGCGACTCCTCGGTGCTCACCGCGTTCGGCGTCTTCCAGGGCATGCGGGCCTCGGCCCAGCACCTGTGGGGCGACCCGACGCTGCGCGGCCGCAAGGTCGGCGTCGCCGGGGTCGGCAAGGTGGGCCGCCACCTCGTCGAGCACCTGCTCTCCGACGGGGCCGAGGTCGTGATCACCGACGTCCGCGCGGAGTCGCTGCGCGGGATCACCGATCTGCACCCCGAGGTCACCGTGGCGGCGGACACCGACGCGCTGATCCGCACCGAGGGCCTGGACGTCTACGCGCCGTGCGCGCTCGGCGGCGCGCTGAACGACGACACCGTCTCCGTGCTCACCGCGAAGGTGGTGTGCGGCGCGGCCAACAACCAGCTGGCGCACCCGGGTGTGGAGAAGGACCTGGCCGACCGGTCGGTTCTCTACGCACCCGACTACGTGGTCAATGCCGGCGGCGTGATCCAGGTGGCCGACGAGCTGCACGGATTCGACTTCGACCGGTGCAAGGCGAAGGCGACGAAGATCTTCGACACCACGCTGGAAATATTCGCACGTGCGAAGGCGGACGGGGTTCCGCCGGCCGCGGCGGCCGACCGGCTGGCCGAGCAGCGGATGGCTGAGGCCGGCGCCCGCTGCCCGGGCGGCCGCAAGCGGCCCGCGGACCTGCGAGACCACTCTCCCTCCGGTCGGCGGGTCGTACCTCCACAAGAGGTTAAAATCGCAGTTGACCAGGGAGGACGGGGCTCCTCGCTGGCCCTGTGCCGGGGACCGGAATGCGGGCGGCGTACCGTATGGCCACGGAAGCAGGTACCGTTAAAGCTCTACGGGCGCGGTCTCTCTGCCGAGAGTCCGTCCTGAAACATGAACGCGTGTCAAGACTCTGGGGCCGTCGAGCCCCGTCACCGAGGGGGTCGAGCCATGGGGCGCGGCCGGGCAAAGGCCAAGCAGACCAAGGTCGCCCGCCAGCTGAAGTACAGCAGCGGCGGGACAGACCTGTCGCGTCTGGCCAATGAGCTGGGCGCATCGCCTTCGAGTCAGCCACCGAACGCAGAGCCGTTCGAGGACGACGACGAGGAAGATGACCCGTACGCACAGTACGCGGATCGCTACAACCAGGATGATGACGAGGATCAGGACGATCAGTCCGGTCCGTCGTCACAGCGCCGCGGCGCTTGACCTCGCGCTGACACATCAACCCGGTCCGGGCCTGCCCCGGGCCGGGTTCTGTGTGTCCCGATCCGGGGCGGTCCGGGGCGCCTTCCGCCGGGTGGGGCCGATCGTGGCTCCCCGCCCGGCGCACAGCGTCCGTACCCCTCAGCGTGCGTAGTCCCCGGTCAGCTCGGCGCCCGTGGCGTGGTCACCGCGGTCGGTGATCTCACCGGCGACCCAGGAGTCGACCCCGCGGTCGGCGAGCGTCGTCAGCGCGGCGTCCACCGAGTCGGCCGGGACGATCGCGATCATCCCGACGCCCATGTTCAGCGTCTTCTCCAGCTCCAGCCGCTCGACCTGACCGGCCTTGCCGACCAGGTCGAAGACCGCGCCGGGCGTCCACGTGGAGCGGTCCACGGTGGCGTGCAGCCCGTCCGGGATGACCCGGGCCAGGTTGTTCGCCAGACCGCCGCCGGTGACGTGGCTGAAGCCGTGCACCTCGGTCGTACGGGTGAGGGCCAGGCAGTCCAGGGAGTAGATCCGGGTGGGCTCCAGGAGCTCCTCGCCCAGCGTCCGGCCGAACTCCTCGACCTCGCGGTCCAGGGACCAGCCGGCCCGGTCGAAGACCACGTGGCGGACGAGCGAGTACCCGTTGGAGTGAAGACCGGAGGACGCCATGGCGATGACGGCGTCACCCGTGCGGATACGGTCCGGGCCGAGCAGGCGGTCGGCCTCGACCACGCCCGTACCGGCTCCGGCGACGTCGAAGTCGTCCGGGCCCAGCAGACCCGGGTGCTCGGCGGTCTCGCCGCCGACCAGGGCGCAGCCCGCCAGGACACAGCCCTCGGCGATGCCCTTCACGATGGCCGCGACACGCTCGGGGTGCACCTTGCCGACGCAGATGTAGTCGGTCATGAACAGCGGCTCGGCGCCGCAGACGACGAGGTCGTCCACGACCATGCCGACGAGGTCGTGGCCGATGGTGTCGTACACGCCCATCTTGCGCGCCAGGTCCACCTTGGTGCCCACACCGTCGGTGGCGGAGGCCAGCAGCGGGCGCTCGTAGCGCTTCAGCGCCGAGGCGTCGAAGAGGCCGGCGAAGCCGCCCAGTCCGCCGAGGCCGGCGACCTCGGGGCGCTGGGTCTTCTTCACCCACTCCTTCATCAGCTCGACGGCGCGGTCACCGGCTTCGATGTCGACGCCGGCCGCCGCGTAGGAAGCACCTGTTGTCTCAGACATGGCCTGGGATCTTTCGTGTGGAGATACGGGGCTGGTGGGGGAGGCGACGGCGCGTCCGGGTCACGGACGGCGCAGCGCGTCGGCCGCAGCGGTCGCCGCGGGGCCCGCCGCCAGCTCGGTCTCCAGCAGCTGCTTGCCGAGCAGCTCCGGGTCCGGGAGATCCATCGGGTACTCACCGTCGAAGCAGGCGCGGCAGAGGTTCGGCTTGTCGATCGTCGTCGCCTCGATCATCGAGTCGATCGAGATGTACGAGAGGGAGTCGGCGCCCATGGAGGTGCAGATCTCGTCGACGGTCATGCCGTTGGCGATCAGCTCGGCGCGGGTGGCGAAGTCGATCCCGAAGAAGCAGGGCCACTTCACCGGCGGCGAGGAGATCCGGATGTGGATCTCGGCCGCTCCGGCCTCGCGGAGCATCCGGACGAGGGCCCGCTGGGTGTTGCCGCGGACGATCGAGTCGTCGACGACCACCAGGCGCTTGCCCTTGATGACTTCCTTCAGCGGATTCAGCTTGAGCCGGATGCCGAGCTGGCGGATGGTCTGCGAGGGCTGGATGAAGGTCCGGCCGACGTAGGCGTTCTTGACCAGGCCGGCGCCGAACGGGATGCCGCTGGCCTCCGCGTACCCGATCGCGGCGGGGGTGCCGGATTCCGGGGTCGCTATGACGAGATCCGCCTCGACGGGGGCCTCGGCGGCCAGCTTGCGGCCCATCTCCACCCGGGAGAGGTAGACGTTCCGCCCGGCGATGTCGGTGTCGGGGCGGGCCAGGTAGACGTACTCGAAGACACAGCCCTTGGGCTTCGCTTCTGCGAATCGCGAGGTGCGCAGACCGTTCTCGTCGATGGCGACGAGCTCGCCCGGCTCGATCTCGCGTACGTAGCTGGCGCCGCAGATGTCGAGCGCGGCGGACTCCGAGGCGACCACCCAGCCGCGCTCCAGACGGCCGAGCACCAGCGGGCGGATGCCCTGCGGGTCACGGGCGGCGTAGAGGGTGTGCTCGTCCATGAAGACCAGGGAGAACGCGCCCTTGACGTCGGGGAGCACCTTGGCGGCGGCTTCCTCGATGGTGAGCGGCTTGTCGTTCTCGTCGCGCTGCCCGGCGAGCAGCGCGGTCACCAGGTCGGTGTCGTTGGTCGCGGCGACCTGGGTGGCACGGCCGTCCTTGCGCGGGAGGTCGGCGACCATCTCCGCGAGCTGGGCGGTGTTGACCAGGTTCCCGTTGTGGCCGAGGGCGATCGAGCCGTGCGCGGTGGCACGGAACGTGGGCTGCGCGTTCTCCCACACCGAGGCTCCGGTGGTGGAGTAGCGGGCATGACCGACCGCGATATGGCCCTGGAGGGAACCCAGAGACGTTTCGTCGAAGACCTGCGAGACCAGTCCCATGTCCTTGAAGACCAGGATCTGGGACCCGTTGCTCACTGCGATGCCCGCGGATTCCTGTCCGCGGTGCTGCAGGGCATACAGTCCGAAATAGGTGAGCTTGGCGACCTCTTCACCCGGAGCCCAGACACCGAAGACGCCACAAGCGTCCTGGGGGCCTTTCTCTCCGGGGAGCAGGTCGTGGTTGAGTCGTCCATCACCACGGGGCACGGCACCGAGTGTAGGCGAGATCGACCACCGGTCCGAATTGGGGACCGGCGGGCAAACGCACGGTGGAGCACGGGGAACGGGCCCGCCCGCCGCCCGGGGTGGGCGATTCGCGGCACTTCGATCGGTGACCCTGCGTGACGCCGGCCCGGACGGTGTGAGGCGCGCAGGGCGGACGCGGCGCTCACTTCCGGGCCGAGCGGCTGGTTACCGACCGGTAGTCACGGTGGGCGGCAGACGGGCGGACGTGGCGCTCGGTGAGACTGGCCGATCTTCGCCCCGGCGGCTGGCCGAACGCCCGTTTCGTGGTGAGCCTCACACCGGGGGGCCGGGGTCAGCCGTGCTGGGAGCTGTTTTCGGACCCGGCGGGCGCGGCCGTGGCGCCGACCCCCTTGCCGTCGTCAGCGGTCACGGTGAGCGTGCTGCCCTTGATCGTGTACGTCGTCGGGCCGTCGAGGGCGGCGAGCACGGCGCGCTCCACCTCCATCTCGGCCTCCGGGCACATCTTGCGGGTGCTGACCGGCGGCTCGAAGACGATCGCGGAACCCTTGACCGCGGCCTTGCCGCTGAAGGAGTTGCAGCCGGAGTTGCCGCTGACGGTGCCGTCCTCGGCAAAGGTCAGGTGCGGCGTACGCTCCTTCGGCAGGTCCGCCGGCACGGTGGTGGCGGTCTTTCCACTGAGCAGCGTGGTCACCGTCCACTTGGTGCCCACCAGGTCGGCCGGCTTCTCCTCGCTGAGCGCCATGGTGTCCCCGCTTTCCGTGGTGAGGGTCAGCTTCTCGCCGGAGAGCTTCGCGGTGTGCTCGCCGCCCATCGCGTCGATGGCGGCCTTCTCGAACTTCTCGACGCTCTCCTCGCACGCCATCTGCGTGGTGACGGGCTTGCCCAGGGTGATCCGGTCGCCCTTCACCCGGGCGTCCACGCTGATGTGGTTGCAGCCGAAGTCGGCCTTGGCGCGGCCCTTCGGGTCGATCTCCAGCCGGGCCCCCTCGGGGGCCTCGGTCTTCTTGCCGCCGACGGTCACGGAGTCGACGCGCCACGCCACACCGGTGACGGGGACATCGCTCTGTACGGAGTCCCCGCCGTCGGACCCCTTGCCGGAGCCGTTCTCCGTACCGCAGGCGGCGAGGGTGAGGAGGGCCAGGACACTGACGCTGAGGGTCATCCGTTGTGTGTGCATGGCGATGTGACGGGCCGAGGCCCCGATCCGGTTCCGTCCGCTCCGCTTCACGGCGGACGGAACCGGTCGTCCCGCCGCGCCGCCGGGCGGTCCGGTTCAGCGCAGCAGCGGCAGGAGCGCGGCCAGATCGGCCCGCTGTCCACTGGCGCTGACCTCGGCTTCTGCCAGGGCCCGCGCCCACTCCGTACGCCCGGTGGCGAGCCGGATCCAGGTCAGCGGGGAGGTCTCCACGACGTTGGGCGGGGTGCCCCGCGTGTGCTGGGGTCCGCCGATGCACTGGACCACCGCGAACGGCGGGACGCGGACCTCGACCGAGCCGCCGGGGGCCCGGTCCGCGAGGGTGTCCGCCAGCAGCCGGGTGCAGGCGGCCAGGGCCTGCCGGTCGTACGGAATCTCCGACCCGAGCGCCTCGTTCAGGTCGTCCGTGTGGACGGTCAGCTCGACGGTCCGGGTGACCAGATAGTCGGTCAGCCGCATGGAGCCGACCCGGGTGGGCAGCAGCCGGTCCTCCGTGCCGGTGGCGGGGACGTCCGAGCGGAAGGCCGCCCCGACCTCCTCGTACAGCGCGAGCAGGTCGGGGTGGGCGGCCGCCGGGGCCGGGGCCGCGGGGTCCCTGATGGCTGCCGCGACGGCGGGCGGCCACTCCAGGAGGCTGGTCGCGGGCTTGGGGCCGGGCGGCTCCGGCAGGGCCAGGTCCCGGCTGACCGAGCCGAGCCCCTGCGCGATGTGCGCGACGAGATCACGCACCGTCCAGTCGCCGAGCCGGGTCGGCCGGGCGAGCTGGTCGGGCGTCAACAGCCGTACGGCGTCGTGGACATGGGCGAACTGGGCGAGGACCGCGGTCCGGGTCCTGAGATGGTCGTAGGCGCGCGGGCGCTTCTTGGCCGGGGGCATGGTGCCGAGACTAACCGGCCCCACCGACATCGCCCGGTCAGGTCTGGGCGACCTGCTCCTCGACCGTGAACGTCTCGCCGTTCGCGGGGACTCCGACGCCCCGCCAGGTGAACGGGATGCCCCGGGCGTCGTCGGGGTCCGGGCCGTCCATCAGGTGGAAGTGGAGATGGGGTTCGGTGGTGTTGCCGGAGTTGCCGCACCGCGCGATCCGCTGCCCGGCCCGGACGGTGTCTCCGGCCCTCACCCGGAGGGAGCCGCGCTGGGCGTGGGCGTAGGCGGCGTAGACGCCGTCGCCGAGGTCGAGGATCACGTGGTTGCCGATGATCCGGTGCGCGCCGACGATCGATCGGATGTTGCCCTCGATGAGCATCAGGTAGACGAGACCCAGCAGCGAGTTACGGCTCAGGTGGTCGCGCTGGCCGTCGCTCGCGCGGACGACCGTGGCGTCGGCCACCGCGAGCAACGGGGCGCCGAAGGCCGGGAAGGCGCGGCCGGGGCGAAAGAGCGGCCAGATCCAGCGGAACGCCGGCCGGGCCGGGGCCTCGCCCGTCTCCGGGTCGGCCAGGATGTCGATCGCGTACGTCTGCCCGTATGCGTGCGTCCCGTGGCTCGGCACCTTGTCCGCCGGGCTGTTCAGGGCCGTCCAGCGCCCGGTCACCGGCGGGTCGACCTCGACCGGGGGCCTCGGCTCGCCCCGGGGCGCGGCGGCCCGGGCCTGCAGCACCATCGTCGCGAGCATCAGGACGAGCACGACCATGGCGGGCAGGAAGGTGGTCGCCCAGCCCGGTCCGGGCAGGTCCGTGACGAACTCGGCGATCATCAGCGCGAACAGGACCAGCCAGGAAACCCGCATGGCGATCGGTACGGCTTTGCGGACAGACATGTCTCCCCCATGGCTTTCGTGTCGTGTCGTCGTCCGGGTCAGGGCCGCGCCGCCGTCAGCACCACCAGCAGCGGCACGACCCGGGCGGGCGGCACCTCGTACCTGCCTCGGCCCGCCGCGTGCAGCCAGCCCGCGCCGGTGAGTTGGCGCAGATGGTGGTAGATCTGGCCGGTGGTGCCGGCCCCGTCGAGCGCGGCCAGTTCGGCGGCCGTCCTCAGGCCGCCGAGGATCTCGCGGAGCAGGCGCAGCCGGACCGGGTGGCCCAGCGCGGCGAACGACTCGGCGGTGTCCGCCCAGTCCCCGTCGAACAGGGCCTCGGTGAAAGCGCCGTACTGCCACCCGTACTGCTCTCCGGTGGGCAGCCGGACCGAGCCCGTGTAGAGCACTCCCCCGTCGGCGGCGGCCTCCCCGGCGTCGGTGAGTTGCTGTTTCAGCCCCTCCAACGCCCAGAAGTCGCCGTCGCCCAGGCGGGGGGACTCGGAGTCCTGCCGCTCCAGTGCCGTGAGCCGCCTCTCCAGCTCGGCGACCCGCTGCTCCAGCTCCATGACACCAACCTTACGTAATTACGTAATCTTTGACAAGAGATGTTCATCAGGGACGTTCATCAGGGACGTTCATCAGGGGGAAGGCCGAAGCCCCCGCCCGGAGGACCCGGGCGGGGGCTTCAGACGTACCGGTCGGCGCGCGACCCGGCGTCCGCTCAGGCGAGCAGCGCGGGGATCGTCGCCTCGTGCGCCGTACGGAGCTCGCTCAGCGGGATGCTGAACTCGCCCTGGATCTCGATCTCCTCGCCGTCCACCACACCGATGCGGGCGACGGGCAGACCGCGCGCCCCGCACATGTCGGTGAAGCGGAGCTCCTCGCTGCGCGGGATCGAGACGACCGCGCGTCCCGCCGACTCGGAGAAGAGGAACGTGAACGCGTCCAGGCCGTCCGGCACGACCAGCCGGGCGCCCTTACCGCCGCGCAGGCAGGACTCGGTGACGGCCTGGATCAGACCGCCGTCGCTCAGGTCGTGCGCGGCGTCGATCATGCCGTCGCGGGAGGCCGAGATGAGGATCTCGGCGAGCAGCTTCTCGCGGCCGAGGTCCACCTTCGGCGGCAGGCCGCCCAGGTGCTGGTGGACGACCTCGGACCAGGCCGAGCCGCCGAACTCCTCGGCCGTGTCGCCCAGCAGGTAGAGGAGCTGGCCCTCTTCCGCGAAGGCGACCGGCGTACGGCGGTTCACGTCGTCGATCACGCCGAGCACGGCCACGACCGGCGTCGGGTGGATCGCCGTCTCGCCGGTCTGGTTGTACAGCGAGACGTTGCCGCCGGTGACCGGGGTGCCCAGCTCCAGGCAGCCGTCCGCGAGACCGCGGGTGGCCTCGGCGAACTGCCACATGACGTCCGGGTCCTCGGGGGAGCCGAAGTTCAGGCAGTCCGAGATCGCGAGCGGCTTCGCGCCGGACGCGGCGACGTTGCGGTACGACTCCGCCAGCGCGAGCTGCGCGCCGGTGTACGGGTCGAGCTTGGCGTACCGGCCGTTGCCGTCGGTCGCCATGGCCACGCCGAGGTTGGAATCGGCGTCGATGCGGACCATGCCCGCGTCCTCGGGCATCGCGAGCACGGTGTTGCCCTGCACGAAACGGTCGTACTGGTCGGTGATCCACGCCTTGGAGGCCTGGTTCGGGGAGGCGACCAGCTTCAGGACCTGCTCGCGCAGCTCGGCGGCGCTCGCAGGGCGGGCGAGCTTGCCGGCGTCGTCCGCCTGGAGCGCGTCCTGCCAGGACGGCCTGGCGAACGGGCGGTGGTAGACCGGGCCGTCGTGGGCGACCGAGCGCGGCGGCACGTCCACGATCTGCTCGCCGTGCCAGAAGATCTCCAGCTGGGAGCCGTCGGTCACCTCACCGATGACGGTGGCGATGACGTCCCACTTCTCGCAGATCTCCAGGAAGCGGTCCACGTGCTGCGGCTCGACGATCGCGCACATGCGCTCCTGCGACTCGCTCATGAGGATTTCCTCGGGCGAGAGGGAGGAGTCGCGCAGCGGCACGGTGTCCAGCTCGACGCGCATGCCGCCGGAGCCGGCGGAGGCCAGCTCGCTGGTGGCGCAGGAGAGCCCGGCGCCGCCGAGGTCCTGGATGCCCGCGACGAGCTTCTCCTTGAAGATCTCCAGGGTGCACTCGATGAGGAGCTTCTCCTGGAACGGGTCGCCGACCTGGACCGCGGGCCGCTTGGCGGGACCCGTCGACTCGAAGGTCTCGCTCGCCAGCACGGAGACGCCGCCGATGCCGTCGCCGCCGGTGCGGGCGCCGTACAGGATGACCTTGTTGCCGGGGCCGGACGCCTGCGCGAGGTGGATGTCTTCGTGCTTCATCACGCCGATGCAGCCGGCGTTGACCAGCGGGTTGCCCTGGTAGCAGGAGTCGAAGACGACCTCGCCGCCGATGTTGGGCAGGCCCAGGCAGTTGCCGTAGCCGCCGATGCCCGCGACGACGCCCGGCAGGACGCGCTTGGTGTCGGGGTGGTCGGCCGCGCCGAAGCGCAGCGGGTCGACGACGGCGATCGGGCGGGCGCCCATCGCGAGGATGTCGCGGACGATGCCGCCGATGCCGGTGGCCGCGCCCTGGTAGGGCTCGATGTACGAGGGGTGGTTGTGCGACTCGACCTTGAAGGTGACCGCGTACCCCTGGCCGACGTCGACGACGCCGGCGTTCTCGCCGATGCCGACGAGCATGGCGTCGTTGGCGGGGACCTTCTCGCCGAACTGCTTGAGGTGGACCTTGCTGCTCTTGTACGAACAGTGCTCCGACCACATCACGGAGTACATGGCGAGCTCGGCGCCGGTGGGACGGCGGTCCAGGATCTCGCGGATCCGGGCGTACTCGTCCTCCTTGAGGCCGAGCTCCTTCCAGGGCTGCGCGGCGTCCGGGGTCTCGGCCGCGTGCTTGACCGTATCCAGGCTCATGCGTTGACCAGCTTCTTGATGATCGAGGTGAAGAAACCGAGGCCGTCGGTGCGGCCGGTGCCGATGAGCGGCTCCACGGCGTGCTCCGGGTGCGGCATCAGGCCGACGATGTTGCCCGCGGCGTTGGTGATGCCCGCGATGTCGCGGAGCGAGCCGTTGGGGTTGCCGTCCAGGTAGCGGAAGGCGACGCGGCCCTCGGCCTCCAGCTCGTCGAGCGTGTGCTCGTCGGCGGTGTAGCGGCCGTCCATGTTCTTGAGCGGGACCCTGATCTCCTGGCCGGCGCTGTAGTCCGAGGTCCAGGCGGTCTCCGCGTTCTCCACCCGCAGCGACTGGTCGCGGCAGATGAAGTGGAGGTGGTTGTTGCGCAGCATCGCGCCGGGCAGCAGGTGCGCCTCGGTCAGGATCTGGAAGCCGTTGCAGATGCCGAGGACCGGCATACCGGCCTTCGCCTGCTCGATGAGGGTTTCCATCACCGGTGAGAAGCGGGAGATGGCTCCGGCGCGGAGGTAGTCCCCGTAGGAGAAACCGCCGGCCAGGACGACCGCGTCGACCTGGTGCAGGTCCTTGTCGCGGTGCCACAGGGATACGGGCTCGGCACCCGCGATACGGACGGCGCGCAGGGCGTCCTGATCGTCGAGGGTGCCGGGAAAAGTGACGACGCCGATACGGGTGGTCACTTCTCCTCCTCCACCTTCACGACGAAGTCCTCGATGACGGTGTTGGCGAGGAACGTCTCGGCCATCTCGTTAATACGGGCGAGGGCGGCGTCGTCGACCGGCCCCTCGACCTCCAGCTCGAAACGCTTTCCCTGACGAACGTCCGCGATTCCCTCGAAGCCGAGACGGGGCAGTGCGCGCTGCACCGCCTGTCCCTGCGGGTCGAGGATCTCGGGCTTGAGCATGACGTCGACTACGACGCGTGCCACTGGCACTCCCGGTGTGGTGGTGTGGTGCGGCTGTCTCTCCGGGGGGTTCCCCAGACCCCCGCGGGTCCACTCAGCGTACCTGGCCAAAATTTCTACGCGGGTAGATATCGGGCGGGACGGACACGGCGAGCGCCCCGCGCAGATCACGCCGAGATATCGGACACGGCACCGCACGGAAAAGGTCTGGGAAAAACCCGCCCGGATTGCACACGGATTGCACACGGACACGCGGATGTAATTGGCTGGGCTTCACAATGCGGCACCCACCGCTGTACAAATGATTACCGGGGAAAGCACCATTGCCCCGGACACAACGGAACAGTCGACATCTCGTCGATCCGCATCCGCCCGCCTGACAGCCGGAAGGCCGGCATCCGCGCACGCGACACGCGCCGGTGCCGTAGGAAAGGACCGATATCCGTGGCTCAGCGCGTAGTGGTGACACTCTCCGACGACATCGACGGGGGAGCGGCGGCGGAAACGGTGACCTTCGCCCTGGACGGGAAGACGTACGAGATCGATCTCAATCCCGCCAACGCGAAGAAACTGCGGAAGACCCTGGCGCCTTACGTGGCCGCCGGTCGAAAGCAGACAAATGCTGGCAAGCACGGCAGGACGCCCGCCGCGTACCACCACACCTCCCTCGCCCCGGACCCGGCGGCCGTCCGCGCCTGGGCACGCTCGCACCGGATGGAGGTGCCGGCCCGGGGCCGCATCCCGAAGAAGGTCTACGAGGCGTTCGCCGCGGCGAGTTGAGCGACGGCGGCGCCGGGCGGCCGGACCGCGGCGGTGCCGGCCGGCTGAGCCGCGGCGGTGCCGGGCCGGCCGGATCGGGGGCTCGTCGGGCCTCGGCGGGCCCGGGAGCCGGACGCTCCGTCAGGCGGCCCCGGACGGCCCGCCGGACGCCCCGTCACCCCGGTCGGCGGACCCGTTCCGACCGACCCGCGGGGAGCCGACTTGCGCGACACCCCCGCAGGTCGGCTAGAGTCTGGAGCACGCCGAGGGGCGAGGCCGCAAAGCCGAATCCCACGCAGCGTGCGGGTGTAGTTCAGTAGTAGAACATCCCCCTTCCAGGGGGAAGGCGCAGTGTGCAATTCCTGTCACCCGCTCTGCACGACTCTTCGGACCACTTCGTTGGATCAGGTAGAGTAGTGCTCGCTCCACCGGTAAAAGCCGAGTGGTTGCACTGCGGACGTAGCTCAGTTGGTAGAGCGCAACCTTGCCAAGGTTGAGGTCGCCAGTTCGAACCTGGTCGTCCGCTCAGCAGGAAAGGCCCCGATCGCACGTCGATCGGGGCCTTTCGCGTACCCGGACGCTCATGACGTTTGTCATGAGCAGTGGTGACAGCGCGCACTGCTCGCGGGCCCGGTCCGGCGGAAAACTCGAAGCATGACCAGCGACGACTTTCTCAACGACCGACGCGACGGTGGCACGTTCCCGGCCGCGGCCCCGGCTCCGGCCGCCGAGACGGTGATCGCGGTGGACGGGGTCCGCCGCAGCTACAAGGACGGCTTCGAGGCCGTCTCCGGCGTCTCCTTCTCCGTCGCCCGCGGCGAGCTGTTCGCCCTGCTCGGGACGAACGGCGCGGGCAAGACCTCCACCGTGGAACTCCTCGAAGGACTGGCCCTCCCGACCTCCGGAACCATCAAGGTCCTCGGCCACGACCCGTACCGCGAACGCTCCGCCGTCCGGCCGCGGACCGGGGTGATGCTCCAGGAGGGCGGCTTCCCCTCCGACCTCACCGTGCTGGAGACCGCGCGGATGTGGTCGGAGTGCACCACCGGCGCCTGTCCCGCCGCCGAGGCCCTGGAGATGGTCGGCCTCACCAGCCGGGCCAAGGTCCGGGTCAAGCAGCTGTCCGGCGGCGAGAAGCGGCGCCTGGACCTGGCGCTGGCCCTCACCTCGCGGCCCGAGGTGCTCTTCCTGGACGAGCCGACGACCGGACTGGACGCCGAGGGGCGGCGCGACACCTGGGACCTGATCCGGGCGCTCCGGGAGTCCGGCACGACCGTCCTGCTGACCACGCACTACCTGGAGGAGGCCGAGACCCTCGCGGACCGGCTGGCGATCATGCACCAGGGACAGATCGTGACGGCCGGGACGACCGCCGAGGTCACCGCCGCGCACCCGGCACGGATCCGCTTCACCCTGCCCGACGGCGTACCGGCCGCACACCTTCCGCTCTCGCTCCAGGCCGGGGCGGACGGGCAGCGGGTGGAGATCCGCACCTCCACGCTCCAGGAGACCCTGCACGAACTGCTCGGCTGGGCCCGGGAGTCGGGCGTGGAACTGCTCGGGCTCGACGCCCGCTCCGCCTCCCTGGAGGAGGCGTTCCTCCAGATCGCGAACACCCAGCTCCGCTCGCGGGCGGACGACCCGCGCAGGGCGGGACCCCGGCACGGGTCCGCCCGGCCCACCGACGCCAGCACCCCGAACGAGACGAAGAAGGTGACGGCATGACCACGCCCACCGCCCTCGCGGACGGCCGCCCGGCCCCCGCCCCCTCCCCCTCCGGGCGGTCCGCCTCCCTCCGGCGGCTGAACGCCCTCGCCCGCGCCGAACTGATCCTGCTGATCCGCAACCGGTCCGCGATCTTCGTGGCCCTGGTGCTGCCGATCGTGATGATCTTCTCGATCCGGGCCTCGCTCGAACAGATCGACCTCGCCGGCACCGGGCTCTCCGTCGCGGGCGCCGCCCTCACCGGCGGTATCGGCATCGTGCTGGTCCAGGTCGTCTACATGAACCTCGTCACCGGCTACGTCACCCGGCGCGAGGAACTCGTCCTCAAGCGGCTGCGCACCGGCGAGGTCACCGACCGGGAGATCCTGATCTCCACGGCGCTGCCCTCCGTGGCGCTGGCGGTCGTCCAGAGCGTGCTGCTCGTCGTGGCGGGCGCGATCGCCTTCGACCTGAGCGCGCCGAAGCGGCCGGAGCTGTTCCTGCTGGGGCTGCTCGCGGGCTTCGTGATGATGTCGGCGCTCGCCGCCGCGACCTCCGCGGCGACCCGGACGGTCCAGACCTCGCAGCTCACCACCCTGCCGCTGTTCTTCATCTCGCTCTTCGCCTCCGGGATCATCGTCCCGCTGGACGTCTTCCCGGAGAAGCTGGCCGCCGTGTTCGAGCTGCTGCCGCTGACCGGCGTGATGACCCTCGTACGGCACGGCTGGCTGGGCGGTGTGGAGACCGGCGACCTGGTCACGGCCGCCGTGGCGGCGCTGGCCTGGACCGCGTTCGCGGTGTTTGCTGTGCAGCGGTGGTTCCGCTGGGACCCGCGCGGCTGAGCAGGATCGGCCGGGGGACGACATGAAGGAGCTGGACGAGGTGATCGGGCGAGCGCGGGACTGGCGGCGCGGCTGGCAGGAGCGGACCAAGCTCCAGCGGATCGACCTCTACACCAGGGTCACGCTCTGCGCGCTCCCCTGGGTCTTCCTCCTGACCTGGGGCCTGCTCCCGCTCGTCAAGGCCTTCGGCCATGGCCCGGTGGCGGTGTCCCTGGCGGTGGCGTTCCTCGTGGTGAACGCCGCCCAGTGCCTGCTGAGCAACCGCAACGTGGCCGCCGCCTTCGCCCACTACCGGGGCGTGGAGCCCTTCCCGCTGCGGCGGCTGCGGATTCCCGCGGTGCTGCTGGCGGTGCTGACCGGCCTGCTGGTGGCCCTCGCGGCGGTGGGCGGCGTCGAGGACGCGGGGCTGAGCCTGCTGGTGCTGGACCTGCCCATAGCGTTCGCGACGCCGTACGTGCTCCTCGTCCCGGTCCGGAGGTACCTGCTCCTCTGCGCGGCCTACGCGGTGGCGACAGTGGCGCTGCTGGGGGCCGTCGGGGTGCCCGGCCGCATGCTGTTCGGGTCGGCGTTCTCCCTGCTCGTCGTCACCCTGCTGGTGCTCGTCTCGACCCGGCCGAGCGCCTGGAGCCTGTCCGTGATGTGGCAGGCGGAGGAGGCCCGGGACATGCAGGCCCGGCTGGCCGTGGCGGAGGAGCGGCTGCGGTTCGGCCGGGACATGCACGACGTGCTGGGCCGGAACCTGTCGGTGATCGCGCTGAAGAGCGAGCTGGCCGTGGAGCTGGCCCAGCGCGGGAACCCGGCGGCGATGGACCAGATGGTCGAGGTGCAGCGGATCGCCCGGGCCTCCCAGCAGGAGGTCCGCGATGTCGTCCGCGGCTACCGGGAGGCCGACCTCCCGACCGAACTCATGGGCGCCCAGGGTGTGTTGCAGGCCGCAGGGATCGCTGTCACCGTCGAGGGCGCCGACGGCGCTGCGGGCATCGGGGCGCCGCCCGCCGTCCAGGCCGCCCTGGGCTGGGTGGTGCGGGAGGCGGCGACCAACGTCCTGCGCCACGGCGACCCGCGCCACTGCTGGATCCGGCTCACGCGGGCCCGGGACGCGGTGGTCCTGGAGGTCGAGAACGACGGGGCCGGCGCCACGGATCCGTCCGGCGGCCCGGGTGACGGCGGCGGTTCGGGCCTGACCGGGCTGCGCGAACGGCTCGGGGCGCTCGGCGGAACGCTCAGCGCCACAGCCGCCGGGGACGGCCTCTTCCGGGTCACGGCGACGGTGCCGCTCACGGCCTCCGGCCCGGCCCCGGGCGGACGCTCGCCCCGGGGCGGACGCCCGGCCCGAGGTGGTCGCCCGGACCCCGCCCCTCCCTCCCCCGCCCCTTCCGCACTCCCGGAGGAACGATGACCACCGCGCAGCCCCTGCGGGTCCTGCTGGCCGACGACGAGCACCTGATCCGGGGCGCGCTGGCCGCGCTGCTCGCCCTGGAGGAGGATCTCGTCGTGGTCGCGGAGGCGGCGAGCGGCCCCGAGGCCCTGGCGATGGCTCTGGCCCACCGCCCCGACGTCGCCGTCCTGGACCTCCAGATGCCGGGCGCGGACGGTGTGAAGGTCGCCACATCGCTGCGGTCGGAGCTGCCGCACTGCCGCACCATGATCGTGACCAGCCACGGCCGCCCCGGACATCTGAAGCGAGCCCTGGCCGCCGGCGTACGCGGATTCGTGCCGAAGACGGTCAGCGCCCGGCGGCTGGCCGAGATCATCCGTACCGTCCACGCCGGAAACCGTTACGTGGATCCGGAGTTGGCCGCCGACGCGATCTCCGCCGGGGACTCCCCGCTGACCGCCCGGGAGGCCGAGGTCCTCGAACTGGCGGCGGACGGGGCGCCGGTCGCCGAGATCGCGGAGCGCGCCTCGCTGTCCCAGGGGACCGTACGCAACTACCTGTCCTCGGCCGCCTCCAAGATCGGTGCGGAGAACCGGCATACGGCAGTGCGTCTCGCCCGCGAGCGGGGATGGGTATAGTAGGCATCGCGCTGCGGCGCACTGCGGACGTAGCTCAGTTGGTAGAGCGCAACCTTGCCAAGGTTGAGGTCGCCAGTTCGAACCTGGTCGTCCGCTCCGGATGGAGAAGGCCCCGGTCCTCGTGGACCGGGGCCTTCTTCGTATCCGCTTTCCCCTACGACCAGCTGGTGCCGGTCAGCACCTCGTACGCCTCGATGTACTTGGCGCGGGTCGCGTCCACGATCTCCTGCGGCAGCGCCGGGGGCGGCTGCTCGCTCGTCCGGTCCCAGCCGGAGGCCGGCGAGGTCAGCCAGTCGCGCACGTACTGCTTGTCGTAGCTGGGCTGCGCGCGGCCGGGCTCCCAGGTGGCGGCGGGCCAGAAGCGCGAGGAGTCCGGGGTCAGCACCTCGTCGGCGATGATCAGCCGCTCGGTCCCGTCCTCGGTGGTCTCGAAGCCGAACTCGAACTTGGTGTCGGCCAGGATGATCCCGCGCTCGTGCGCGATGTCCCGGGCCCGGCGGTAGACGTCGAGCGTGGTACGCCGCAGCGCGGCGGCGCTCTCCACGCCGACCGAGCGGGCGACGTCCTCGTAACTGACGTTCTCGTCGTGGTCGCCGACGGCCGCCTTGGTGGCCGGGGTGAAGATCGGGCCGGGCAGCTCGGACCCGTTGACCAGGCCCTCGGGGAGGCCGATGCCGCAGACCGTCCGGGTGGCGTCGTACTCGACGAGCCCGGAGCCGGTCAGATAGCCGCGGGCCACGCACTCGACCTCGACCATCCGCAGGCTCTTGCAGACGAGGGTGCGGCCCGCCCAGTCGGCCGGGGCGCCCGGGGGCAGCTCGGTGGAGATGACGTGGTGGGGGACCAGGTCGGCGAGCTGGTCGAACCACCAGAGCGAGAGCCGGGTCAGGACGCGGCCCTTGTCGGGGATCTCGGTGGGCAGGACCCAGTCGTACGCGGAGATACGGTCGCTGGCGACCATCACGAGGTCGCCCGCCTCGTTCCGGTACAGCTCACGCACCTTGCCGGTGTGCAGGTGGGTGAGGCCCGGAACCTGTACGGGCTCGGGCTTTTCTACAAAACCGGACACGGTGCCTCCGCGTAGATTGATCCAGGAGCGGTTCCGATTGTCCCGTATCCGCGGCCCGTTCTTCGCCCGGGGCCCGGCCTTCGGTCAGTCGCGCTTGCAGATCCGGTCGAGGAGGTTGGCCGTGGCCCGCTGGATCCGGGGGTCGGTGTGTCCGGGGCGGTCGAGCGCCGGGGACCAGGCGAAGGTGCCGGAGGCGAAGACGAGCGCGCCGGAGGGGGCCTGGTAGAGCGAGGTCTCCTGGTGGCGGGTGGCGCTCTCGGAGTCCTCGTACGGGGAGTGGGCGAGCAGGATCCGGTTGTCGTGCTCGGGCAGGCTGGTGCGCGGGAAGTAGCGGTCGGCCTCACCGGCGACCAGGCCCGGGATCTCGTCGCCCTCGACCGCGCCCGTGGAGTCCCAGAGCCAGTGCTCGGCGTTGCGCACGACCAGCGGGTGGGGCTCGGGCACCCGGCCCGCGTACTGGATGCCCAGGAGCTGCTGCTCGGGCCGGTCCACCTCGCGCCACAGGGCGGACTTCCCCGGCCCCCGGCGCTTGCGGCAGGTCAGCAGCCGGTCCGCCTCGCCGGAGGCCGACGGGGCGAGGCCCACCTGCCAGTACATGGTGTTGGCGGAGAGGAAGACGAGCGAGGTGCCGGAGTCCCGGGCGCGCTCGGCGGCCCGGCGCATGGGCAGCGACCAGTACTCGTCGTGGCCGGGGAAGACCAGGCCCCGGTAGCGGCTGGGGTCGACGCGGCCCGCGTGCAGGTCGCGGGCGTCGGCGTAGGCGAGGTCGTAGCCGTACCGCTCGGCCCAGCGGATGAAGTCGTACGCGTGCCCCACGTGCAGCGGCAGGCCGGCCCCGGCGTACGGGCGGTCGAAGGAGATCGTGACGGCGGCGTCCTCCTCGCCGAGCAGCCGGCCCCGCTCGTCCCACGCGTGGTAGAGGCTGGCGCCGGTGCGGCCGTCCTCCGGATAGAGGTTGTACGCCTGCCAGGTGATGTCGGGCAGCAGGAGCAGCAGGTCGGCGGGGTGGTCGTGGCGGACGGTGAAGGGGATGTGCGAGCGGTAGCCGTCGGCGGTGGTCAGGACGGCCACATACGCGCCGACCGACCAGTAGCTCGGGATCTGGAGCCGCCAGGACATCCACCAGTGGTGGCAGGAGACGGTCCGGTCGGCGGCGAGCGGCGGGGGCTGGACGATCCCGGAGAGCCGCGGGCTCGTGGTGATCTTGGACGCGCCGTCGCCGCCGTAGTGACCGATCCGGTAGACGTCGACGGAGAACTGCTGGGGCGGGTCCACGGTGATGTGGAAGTCGATCGCCTCTCCGGGGGCCGCGGCGCCGGGCGAGACGAAGCCCTTGATCTGACGGTGCACGTCGTCGGCGGTACGGGTGCCGCCGCCGGTGGCGCGGGCGAGGTCCGCGTACCAGGGGACGACCTGGCCGGTGTCGTCGAAGTAGTTCTCACTGCCGCGCAGCCAGGGCAGCGGGCCCTGGCCGAAGGGGTCGCTCACCGCGTGCGCGAGGGCGCCCGACTCCCACCGGCGAATCTGCTCCGCCCCCATGCCGCGCCCCTCCCTCGGATCCCCCGGACAACTCGGCGGATCCCCCGGACAACTCTGGTGCGCCGAATGTCAGCGCCGATCCCCAGCACATCACATAACGCACGCAGCCCGTCACCCTTCGTCGCGAATTGACGGGAACGGAACCATTCCTTCCGAACAGCGGACTCCGCACTCCGGACGCCCGGTCCGGTCCGCGTCCGCCCCCGGGTGGGGCGCCTCGGTCGCGTGCGCGGTCACACCAGCCGGACCGGCTTGTCGGAGCGCACCCCCACCTCGGCGAGCCAGGACAGCAGCGGGTCCGGATCGCCGTCCTCGACGAGGCTGAGGACCGGAGTCGCGAGGTCCGCCCGGCGTTCGCCGCCGACGAGCAGCGCGGGGCCGTCCAGCCAGTCCAGGCCGGGGGCCGCGCCCGCCGTGTCCACGGCCGCGCAGCAGACCATCGCGGCGACGTGGTCGGCGAGCAGCTCGGTGCCCGTGCGCGGCGGCTGGAGCGGGAAGAGCGGCAGGGGGCCCGGGCCCCAGAGGTCGAGAGGGTCGTCGGCCGCGCCGCCTCCGGCACCTCCGTGACCCTGGCCGCCGTGGCCTTGGCCGCCGTGGACCGCGCTTCCGGCGCCCTGGCCGCCGTGGACCGCGCTTCCGGCACCCGGGGCCTCGGCCTCCTCGCGGGCGACCGCGGCGCCGATGCCCGCCGCGAGCTCCTCGCCGGGGCCGCCGGGTCCGCCGGCGCCGGACAGGTGCTCCATGACCCGGGCCAGGGTGGGGACGGCCGGGTCGGCTGCGGAGGCCCGGGGGACGCCCAGGGTGTCCAGGACCCGGTGCAGCCGGGCCGCCTCGCTGCGCCACTTCCGGTCGACGACCTCGTCGGGATACTGCTGCCAGTCCACCGGTGCCCAGCCCGGACCGCTCTCGGCGGGGCCGCCGTGGAAGAGCCGGGCGGCGAGCAGGGACGCGGCCTCGTCGGCCACCCCGGGCTCCTCCAGCAGGTCGCAGGCGGGCCGCTCGCCCAGGCGCAGGGCGAAGCCGTCGGCCAGCCGGTCCCGGCGGGAGAGCTCGGTGAGCGCGGAGACCACCCCGGCGTCCAGCCGGGAGGGCCAGCGGCCCATCCGCCAAGCGGGCAGCGCCACCCGGGTCAACAGCCGGTCCCAGCCCGCATAGGCGAGGCCGACCTGTTCCTGGGCGGCGATGCGCAGCCCGTAGTCGACCGTCTGCGCCCGCATGGACGCGGCGGCCGCCACACAGCGCTCCATCTCGGCGGCATGGCCCCGGCAGGCCCGCAGCAGCAGCCGGGCGACCCAGCCGGCGAAGGCGAGCGGCGCCCCGCGCAGCGCGCCCCGGCCGGGGACCGCGGCATCGGCGATCGCGGCGTCCAGACCGCGTACGAAGCGGCGGGCGGCGGCTATGTCGGGATGCGCGGACGGGCCGGTGCCCGCCACCACGGGCGCGAGGACCGCGCGGAGCTCGGCGACCCGCATCCACCACAGGAACGGCGAGCCGATGACCAGGACGGGGGCGGTGTCCCCGGCCTCCGCCGGGGCGCCCGGGCCCCGGCGGAGCGCGCGGTGCGTCCGGTCCTCCAGCCAGCTGTCGCAGTCCGGGGTCAGCGCTATGGCGGAGGGCGCGGGCACGTCGAGCCGGTCGGCCAGGTCCCGGACCAGGCGGTAGAGGTCGGGGGCCCCTTCTTCCGGCACGGGGACGGTCGGGCTCATGGCGGGCCGCGCGCGGGCCACGGAGACGGCGACCAGGACGGTCACCAGCAGCACGACGACCGCGACGCCGAGGATCGACCAGCGCGCGGCGTCCCAGGCCGGACCGGCCAGATGCCCCTGCGCGTCCGCTGCGAACAGCACGACGGCGACGGCCGCGGGCAGGATCGCCACGGCCAGTGCCCTGCTGCGGATCCGCAGCAGGGAGAGCGCTCGGGCCTGTGCGGCCCGCGCACCCAGCTCCTCACCCACATCGATACCGGACACGGCCGGACGTCACCCCCTCTGCCCCGCGACGGTGTTGCTCACTCCCCCACTGTGGCACCCGCCACCGACATCGCAATGCCGGTGGGCCAAGTGCCGGAACGCCTGCGCCGCACCCTAGTTGGGGGTCCGGCGGCCGTCATCCGGATAGCCCAGTCGTCACCCGATGGAATGGCTTTGGGCAAAGCTGCTGACGTGTTCGCGCCCATGAGGCAGGCCGGGGGAACGGGCTGGTGGCACGGGGCAGCCCCTCGCGCCCGCCGCGTACGCCGGTGGCGTACGCGGGGCGGGCGGAGGGGCTGCGGAGACCTTCGTTCGCGAGCGGATCAGCTCTGGGCGGCCTTCAGAGCGATGTCCGTACGGTGCTGGGAGCCGTCCAGGCGGATCCGGCCGAGCGCGGTGTAGGCGCGCTCACGGGCCGCTGTGAGGTCCTTGCCGGTCGCGGTCACCGAGAGCACCCGGCCGCCCGCGCTGAGCACCGCGTCGCCCTCGGAGCGGGTCCCGGCGTGCAGGACGTACGCGTCGGGTCCATCCTGCGCCGCGACGTCCGCGAGCCCGTCGATCGGGTCGCCGGTGCGCGGGGTGTCCGGGTAGTTGTGCGAGGCGATGACCACGGTGACGGCGGCGTCGTCGCGCCAGTTCAGCGGCGGGAGGACGTCCAGGGTGCCGTTGGCGGAGGCGAGCAGGACACCGGCGAGCGGCGTCTTCAGCCGGGCCAGGACGACCTGGGTCTCCGGGTCGCCGAAGCGGGCGTTGAACTCGATGACCCGCACGCCGCGCGAGGTGATCGCGAGGCCCGCGTAGAGCAGCCCGGAGAAGGGCGTGCCCCGGCGGCGCAGCTCGTCGACGGTCGGCTGGAGCACGGTCTCCAGCACCTCGTCGACCAGCTTGGGGTCCGCCCACGGGAGCGGGGAGTAGGCGCCCATGCCGCCGGTGTTCGGGCCCTCATCGCCGTCCAGGGCGCGCTTGAAGTCCTGGGCGGGCTGGAGCGGCACGACGGTGGTGCCGTCGGTGATCGCGAAGAGGCTGACCTCGGGGCCGTCGAGGAACTCCTCGATCACCACGCGGTCGCAGGACAGCGCGTGGGCGCGGGCCGCCTCCACGTCCTCGGTGACGACGACGCCCTTGCCGGCCGCGAGGCCGTCGTCCTTGACGACGTACGGGGCGCCGAAGGCGTCGAGGGCCTCGTCGATCTCGGCGGGGGTGGTGCAGACGTAGCTGCGGGCGGTGGGGACCCCGGCGCCGGCCATGACGTCCTTGGCGAACGCCTTGGAGCCTTCCAGCCGCGCTGCTTCGCCCGAGGGGCCGAAGCAGGGGATGCCGGCCGCGCGCACGGCGTCGGCGACCCCGGCGACGAGCGGCGCCTCCGGGCCGACGACCACCAGCCCGGCGCCCAGCCCGGTCGCGAGGCGCGCGACGGCGTCACCGTCGAGCGCGTCGACCGGGTGCAGTTCGGCCACCTCTGCGATGCCGGCGTTGCCGGGAGCGCAGTACAGAGCGGTGACATCGGGGTCGAGGGACAGAGAGCGGCACAGGGCGTGTTCGCGGGCGCCGCCGCCGATGACGAGGACCTTCACGGGGTGCAGCCTAGCCGCCGGGCGCGGGAAGCCCGGACGGCCGCCGTTCCGTGGACGGGCCCGCCGCTGCCCGGCCGTCGGTACGTGAACAGGCCACCACGGCCCGACCACCGCCTCGCTTGCCCGACCACGGCCTCACTGCTCGTTGGTGAACTCCTCGACGACCGTGGCGCCCAGCTCGCGGACGATCAGCTCGTGGCCGGAGAGGGCGGAGTCGACGAGATCCGGATCGTCGGCCTCCGCGGTGTCGTCCTCGGGGGACACGGGACGCGGCGGCTCCGCCCCGTAGGAACTGCGGGAGGCCTCGGGGGCGGGCGCGGCCTCCCGGCCCTGCGGCGGCGCGGAGGGAGGCGGCTGCTGGGCCGAGGGTGCGGGCTGCCCCTGCGACGGGGGCGCGGGCTGCTGCGGGGCGGAGTGCTGGGGCCGGGGCTCGTACGCGACCGGGGCGGCGGGCGCCGGCGGGGCGGGCTGGTACTGCGGGGCGGGACGTCCGCCGCCTCCGCCGGACTGCGGGGGCATCCCGCCGCCACCGGAGGGGTCGATGACCGCTTCGATGCGCCACTGGGCGTTGAAGCGCTCGGCGAGGGCCTGCTTGAGGATCTCCTCGCTGCCGCTGCTGGCGAAGTTGTCGCGGGCGCCCGCGTTGAGGAAGCCGATCTGGAGCGTCGTGCCGTCGAACCCGGCGACCTGGGCGTTCTGGCTGAGCAGGATCCAGGTGAAGCGCCGGCGGCTCTTGACCGCCTCCAGGATGTCGGGCCACATGTTCCGCACCTGGGCGGCGCCCTGGGCCATGCTCTGACCGCCCTCGGGCGCGGCCGGCGCGACGGGGGCGACCGGAGCGGCGGCGGGCGGCGGGGTGGCGACGGGGGCCGGGCCGCCGCCGGGGGCGGACGCGGTGGGCCAGCCACCGGGGCGACGGGCCTGCTCCCCGGCCCCGGCTCCGGCTCCGGCTCCGGCTCCGGCGGGCCAGGAACCGGGCCGCTGGCCGGGCTCGGGGGCAGGTGCCGCGGGAACCTGCGGGGCGGGCTCGGCGGCGGGCGGCGCGTAGGCGGGGGCGGGTGTCGCCGCGGCGGGCGCCTCGCCCCGTACGGCGGCACGGGCCGCGTCCGGACCGGCGGGGGCCATGGGGGCGTGGGCCTCCGGGCCCGGTACATACCCCATCGGGGCCGCGGCGGCGGGCGGAGCAGCGAACGAGGCGGCAGCGGCGGCCGAGGCCCCGCGCTCCAGCCGGTCGAGCCGGGCCTGCAGCGACCGCTCGTCGTCGTAGGCGGCGGGCAGCAGGACCCGGGCGCAGATCAGCTCCACCTGGAGGCGGGGCGAGGTGGCCCCGCGCATCTCGGTGAGCCCGTCGTTGACCAGGTCGGCGGCGCGGCTCAGCTCGGCGGCGCCGAAGACGGACGCCTGGGCCTGCATGCGCTCGACGACATCGGCGGGGGCGTCGATGAGGCCCTTGTCCCCGGCGTCCGGCACGGCGGCGAGGATCACCAGGTCGCGCAGCCGCTCCAGGAGGTCCGCCACGAACCGACGCGGATCGTTGCCGCCCTCGATGACCCGGTCCACGACCTCGAAGGCGGCGGCCCCGTCGCCGGCGGCGAAGGCGTCGACGATCGAGTCGAGCAGCGAGCCGTCGGTGTAGCCGAGGAGCGAGGTGGCCATGGCATACGTCACACCGTCGTCGCCCGCGCCGGCCAGCAGCTGGTCCATGACGGACATCGAGTCACGCACGGATCCGGCCCCGGCGCGCACGACGAGCGGGAGGACGCCGTCCTCGACCGCGCTGTTCTCCCGGCCGCAGACGTCGGCGAGATAGCTGCGCAGGGTGCCCGGGGGCACCAGCCGGAACGGATAGTGGTGCGTACGCGACCGGATCGTCCCGATGACCTTCTCGGGCTCGGTGGTCGCGAAGATGAACTTGAGGTGCTCCGGCGGCTCCTCGACCACCTTCAGCAGGGCGTTGAAGCCCGCCGGGGTGACCATGTGCGCCTCGTCGATGATGTAGATCTTGTAACGACTGGAGGCGGGCCCGAAGAACGCCTTCTCGCGCAGATCACGGGCGTCGTCCACACCACCGTGCGAGGCGGCGTCGATCTCGATGACATCGATGGACCCCGGGCCGTTGCGCGCGAGGTCCTGGCAGGACTGGCACTCCCCGCACGGCGTGGGCGTGGGCCCCTGCTCGCAGTTCAGACAGCGGGCGAGGATGCGCGCACTGGTCGTCTTTCCACAGCCGCGCGGCCCGCTGAACAGGTACGCGTGATTGACCCGGTTGTTCCGCAGGGCCTGCTGGAGCGGGTCAGTGACATGCTCCTGACCGATGACCTCGGCGAACGACTCGGGGCGGTAGCGGCGGTACAGCGCAAGGGACGACACACCTACGAGGTTATCGGGGCCGACCGACAACCGACCCCACACCGCCCGAGCCCCCACGCCCGGGCCCCGGCCCCGGCCCAGCCGCGCACCCGCGCGGCGAAGCGCTCCGGAACGCAAAGGGCCCCCCACGCACCCGCCAGAGCCGACCTACCCTTGCTGCCTTCCGGCCCTGGGGGAGTTCAGTCAGATAGCGCCACGTGAGGGGCTGACGCCCACCTTAGCGGATCCCCACCCCCTCCGGTCCACCCGCCCTCCCCACCGGAAGACCGCCGAACCGCCTCGCGGGACCTCCGCCCGGACCTCCTCGGACGATCTTCGGGGAACGTGTTCGCGAGCACCCTCCAACGTCTTGTATTGTTTGCGGCGGAGGATTCGCCTAGTGGCCTAGGGCGCACGCTTGGAAAGCGTGTTGGGGGCAACCCCTCACGAGTTCGAATCTCGTATCCTCCGCCATTGCTCTCACCGGGCAATACGTCGAAGGCCCCCGCAGCTTGCTGCGGGGGCCTTCGACGTTGGTGCCAGGGCTGACCCGCCACCGCGGCCTGCCGCTCGGTTCGCTGGAGGTGGTCGACGAGCGCGTCACCGCGTAGCCGTTGGGGAAGAGGAAGACAGCCCGGTTCAGGTCAGAAGCGGGACGATCGAGGCGATGAGGCCGATCACTCCGACGGCCAGGCCCACCACTTCCCACGGTCTGTCCCGGACCACCTCGCGCAGGGACCTCCGCTGGACGCCCGACGTACTCCAGGGCAGGCCACGGATACCTCCGGGGAGCGATTGGTCGAGCCGGACCAGCGCGGCGACGTTCAAGGTCACGCGGTCGATCTGGGTCTCCTCATCGAGCAGGGCGTCCTCGGAGATCCACCGTCCTCCGGGGCCCACCGGAATCGGCCGGGTGTCCGAGGCCAGTTGGTAGAAGGTGATGCGGTACTCCGTGACTGCGCCGTAGGTACGCGACAGCTGGGTGACGGACACCACGCCGAGTTCTGTCAGCGTTCCGCTGCCGGGGACGTGGGTGTACCCCGGCAGTTCCTCCTCCAGTTCCCGGGCCGCCGCCGCTCGCGGCCCGGTGTCCGACGTTCGTACGTGGCCGCCGGGCAGCTGGTACTGGCGGGCTCGGTCGTCGTACAGCACCAGGTACTGCGCCCGGCCGCCCCGGCCCCGGACACGGTTCTTCACGACTACCTGGACGACATCGACCTGGCGCAGCGGTGAGGCATCGGGGTCGAGGGTCAGACGTCGTTCCTCGGCCAGGTAGAGGAACTGCGGACCCGACAGCGCCTGTCGGCCGGTGTAGGGGGGTTCGGCCGTCCCGGGACGCTCCCAGTTGTCCAGGACGGAGTGATTCGTTCGCACGTAGGAGCTGAGGCTGCGCAGGAAATAGCCAGCCTGCGGGCTGACCGGGGAGATCGCGGCCTCTCCGCTCACCGGGTCGCTTTCGGTGTGGAGGACGCCGAACGCCCGCAGCAGCGCGAGCAGCATCGGCGCCGCGGTCTCGGCGGTCGGTCGGGTGACGCCTGCCCGCCGGCACAGCTCGGAGAGCGGGACCGGGGGCCCGGAGTGCTCCGCCACGCTGTCCAGCAGGGCAGCCATCGCCGCTGCGGCATCGTCCGCCATGGGGTTCTACCCTTCCCGTTCCGTGGCCTGCTCGTCCTGGCTCCGCAGGACCCATACGTCCGGCCGCACCTCGTGGGCCTGCCAGCCGTGCTGCTCCGCCAAGGAGCGGAGTGGTCGGCTGCGGGTCAGCTTCAGATACGTTTCGGCCCCCCACCGCTTCCGTAGGGCCTGGCCGACCTGGGTGAGCTGTGCCTCGGCCTTCTCGGCCCGCAGTCGCCGCACCACGGCGCCCAAGTCCGCCGCGACGTCCGCCTCCACCCGGTCCGCCGGCGTCACTTCGGCGGTCACTGCCGGTGGCCCCGTCCGGTGAGGGACGAACACATCGGGGCGGATCTCCTCGAGGCGCCACCCGGGTTCGCGCTCGATCCGCCGCTTCAGCGAGGAGCCGACGACGGTCGCGTACCGCGCTCCGAGCCGGGTCCGCAGTATCGGCCCGATCACTTGCAGGATGGGCTCCTTGCCCTGCGCGGACAGGGAGTCCGCCGCATACGCCAACGCCGACGCGAAGGACTCCGGTGATCCCTGCGGCAGTGCGGGGGCAGGCTGCCCGCCGGTCTGCTGGACGAGGTGCACCCCGGGCTTGATCTCCTGCAGCTTCCATCCCGGCTGCTGCTCGATCCGCCGCTTCAGGGGCCCGCCGACGACGTCCTTGTACGCCTGGCCCAGCTTCTTGGCCAGCGCGTTCTTCACGTTGTAGATCGTGGGCGGCCTGCCGCCATTGGCCCGCCGCAGTTCGGCGACCACGGAGGTCAGCAGGTCACCGAAGCGGTCGGCCTCTTCGCCGCGCACGTGCCGCTCAGCGCTGTCCGTACGGGGTATCGGTACCCGCCCGAAGACCTTGTCGTTCGAGAGTCTCAGCGTCCTGCTCCCGGCACTGCCGCTCTGCTTCAGCCAGTCGAGTCCGGCCCACAGCTGCCCGAGGGACGACAGCCCCAGGCGTTCCGCCAGTGACCGACAGCCGACGAACCTGTCCTCCAGCCAATCCTCGAGTTCCCGAACGGGCACCGTTTTGATTCCCTGCGCCACCCGCTCCTCGAACTCATCGCGCAGATCGGTCTCGACGCGCTCCCGGAGCCCTTCCGCCGGCACCACCTCGCCGTCCACCAAGGTTGCGGACAGGGAGAACAGCTCGATGCCCCGGGCGTTCCTCCCGTTGTGCCGGTCGACCTCGATCACGATCGCGCGCAGAATCTGGCCGCGGACGGGGTTCTTCGTCCGACCTCTGACGTCCTCGAACTTGAAGCGCGCCCAACCGCCCTGCGCCAGTTCCACGATCCCGTGTCCCTCGGCCTCGTTCACGAAAGAGATCCGGCCCAGTTGGCCCGCGCCCTTGAGGGACGGCGTCAGGCCGGGCGCCGTCGGCACGGCCGGACGGCCGGAGACCTCGATCAGCTGGACCAGGGGGTCGTCCTCTTCGGCGAAGAACTGCATACGCGACGACTCGGAAAGCAGCTCCTCGATATCGTCGCCGTCATAGCGGAAACGGGCCTTGACCCGTTCGGCGAGCCGGGAGAGGCGTGGTGTGTCGCCGACTGTCTGCCAGGCTTCCAGCAGGGCGACGCAGAAGTCGATCTTGCGCTGCCGGGTGAGAGTGGCCGCGTGAGCGGCGACCTGGGCCGGTGCCAGGTCCACGGTCTCCCGTGCGGCCAGCGGTCGCACCGGCTCGCTGGAGACCGCCTGCCTGGCATGTACGGCGTCCTCGACATGGCCCTGTTTGACATCCCAGGCGCGTGGCCCCTCGGGACTGAGACCGAGGAAGAAATTGACCGGCTCGTTCTCGTCGCTGTCGGGGAGGAAGTTCCCCCGGGACGGAACGAAGAATGCGGTCACCGAGCCGTGGAGCTGGATGGTGCCTGCCTGGGGCCCGCGCATGAATTCGATGACGCCGTTCACCCGTTGCAGGTGCGAGGTGTTCGTCCAGAAGGTTTCCCGGCGGTTCCACTCACCCAGGTCGCTGTCGGCGATCATCGGATACCACTGTGGACCGGTGGACAGCCACAGGTAGGACCGATTGGACCGGCCCACTACGTATTTCTCGGCCTGTTGCTGTTCGAGGCGGAATGCCTCGATGTCATTGCTACGCCCGGTGAACCACAGATGGAAGAAGAGGCAGTACCGGTAGTAGCGGGCGCGCCATGACGGAAAGCGGTCCGACCACAGCTGAAGCTGAGAAAGGGCCTCGTCGATATCGAACTCCGGGAGCAGCTTGTAGGCCTCGAACCAGAGCCGGTAGTCCTCCTCCTTGCAGCCCGTTCTGGAGAGGTTCTGCCGTGCGAGCTCGACGATGCGGACCAGTTCGGAGTGGTCGAGTTCTCGCCAGCTGCGGCCCCCACGCACGTAGTAGGCCTGCGCGAGTGCCCGCTGAACCATCGGAGTGCTGCGCGCTCCGGCGACGGCGAGCTCCCAGAGCTCGACCACCGAGTCTAGGTCCCCGTACAGCCGCTTGATGTCGGCCTGGCACCGCACCAGATAGTCGTCGCGGTGGTCCAGGGTGCCGTACAGCTGCGTCGCCTCGTTCAGGAGGAAGTTGGCGTCCGCGAGGTTCTCCGCCACCCATTCGCTGGCGTCGGCGTTGAGCTCCGCGATGGAGGAGACGCGGGCCGCGTCCTTGATGGCTTTCGCGACGTCGACCACGGCCTGCACATGGGTGACGTAACCGTAGATGTTCTCCGCGTTGAGCTTGCGGGACATGGCGAAGCATTCGACGGTCTGCGCGAACCACCGGTCGGCGGCGGCCATGACGGCCGGCACACCGCGCCGTTTGGCGTCGCGCAGTGCCTGGCGCATGCGGCTTCGCCGTGCGAGGCCGAGCGTGTGGTGGTGGAGGAAGTCCCACTCCGCCAGGGCGACTGCTTTGGCGACGTATTCCTCCGCCTTGTCCAGCTCCCGGTTGAGCCGGTACATCTGGTGGCGACCCAAGTGATTCCAGAAGTGCGGTTCGTCCTGGACGTGTTCAGTGAGGGACTTGAGTACCTGGTGCGCGGAGTTGAGGTCCAGCTGCTCGATCAGCGGCGCGAATTTCCGCCGGTCCTCGACCCCGTCGGCCGACCCGCCCTGCCGGTCCACGAACATCTGACGCAGCAGCACACGGACTGGCTCCGCCGACACGTCGGTAGTGATCGCCAGCGCCTTGATGAAGTCGATCGCCAGGTCCTTGAGATGCCGGTCCCAGCGGTCGTCGTTGAGCAACTCGGACAGCACCTGCTCGGCCAGGAGTTGGTGCTGGAGGCGCACCCGGCCGGAGCGTACGGCGACCAGACGAGCCGCTTCCGGGCCCAGCACGTCGGACAGGTCGAGCTCGGCGGAGGGCGTGGAGACGTTCATCAGCTTCTGTACCAGCTCGCACTGCAGACCGGTGTTGGAGAAAATGGTGGCCAGCGCGAGGTATTGCATGACGTCACGTGCGCGACCGCGAACATGATCCAGATGAGTGCGCACATACGTGGAGAGCTTGGTGAATTCCCTTTCGAAGGTGATCAGCCCGTAGAAGAAGGGGGTGCGGTACCGCTCGTACTGGTCGGTGCCGAGCAGGCGCAGTTCGTCGGCACGCCCCGGGTCCACGACGAGCGCGGCATAGCGCGCGAGGAAGTCGGCGGTCTCCTTCTCGCTGAGCGGTTCCGACACCTGCAGGGCACCCCGGCTCGCCTCGGCGACCCTTCGCCGGACGAAAAGCATCGTCACCCGCGTGTTGCGTCTGGCCAGCTCTCGGTACAGCACCTCGCGGTAGGACTCGCTCAGGTCACCGGCCTCGGCGACGAGCAGCACCGGCATCTGAGTGATCGTGTACAGCAGATGCAGCCGATCCGCGATGAGCGGTACGCGGGACGGGTCGACCGCGACACCGTTGGGCAGCACCGCCACCGGGTACTCGTAGTGCAGGTCCCAGGCCGCGCGCAGAGCTGCGGTGGTGCCGCCGGCGCCCGGCCGGTGCTCCACGAGGACGGTCCGGGTCCGGTGCTGCTTCAAGCTTTCGCGCACGGCCGCGACCAGGCCGTCGTTGACGGACCGCACCACGTCCAGGCCCGCGTCCAGGTCGCCCCAACTGATCAGGCCACCACGCCAGAACGCGTCGTTGTGGCGATCGTCGCTCGGCAGGACGGACGCCTCGATGCCGTCGTACAGGATGACCAGGTGCTCCCGGAGCTTCTGCATGGTCTCCGGTGAGATGGCAACGGTTCCGTTGTCGAGGGCGGGCACGGTGTAGTCCAGGTACTCGGCGCTGGTGCCCAGCGTCTCGGTGAGTCGCTCCAGCAGGTCGGGCACAGGAAGGGGCACCTGAATCATCGGCACGGCGGGCTGCAGTTCGGCCAGTCCGGCGTGCAGGAACGTCGCTTGGCCGTGCAGCATCTCGTCCATGGCCTCGATCACGCGCAGCAGCCGGTCCCGGCCCGACCCCTGCTTGGTCTCGGTGCCGCCTTCGAGTACCAGCACGCACACCGGCGTATCGCCGAGGGACTGGCGTAAGGACGTCGTGAGGCGCCGCACGGTGTCCAGGCGCCGGATCACCCACGCGCGTCCCTCCAGCGCGGGCTCCCGGCGCAGCACCGAGCCGACGGCCAGCAACCAGGCCGTTCCGCGGTCGTAGTCGATCACTGGCCGGTCCTCGGTGAAGATGTGGACCGCGCGCTGTGCGTCGAGTACGGGGCCCGCCAGATGGCGGAGGCCGTCACCGTCGGAGACCGGGTCGAGGTCCACGATCACCGACCAGGGGATCCGTCCGAGTGCCGCGAGGGACGGGGCGCGCGGCAGTTGCTCCGCGACCAGGACGTAACGAGCAGCGTGGGGGGCGAATCCCGAGACCGTGGACCAGAAGGAGCTCCAGAGATCCTCTCGGACCTGCTCGACCCGTCCCGCTTCATCGGGTGGGGTGGGGGACGGAAGAGCTTCCTGCCGCTGCGGCGTGCTGGCGGGGAACCGTCGGCGATACCGCATGGCATACCAGCCGGCGTAGGCGACGCAGATCCGGGAGCGGTCGTCCGTCTCGGGAAACCGCCGGGCCCAGAGCAGGGCGGCGGCCATCCGGGCCAGCATGAGCTGCTGGTACAGGGGGTCCATCCGGCCTGGCTGCTCGACGATCCATTCGTGGATGCCGGCCCGTGTTCTCTGCAGGAACTCCACGAGCCAGTGGCAGTCGTCCGGCACGGCCCTGACCACCGTGTCCTCGGCGGCCTCCAGGCACCGGGCGAGTACGGGGCGCCGGATGGTGGGCAGGATGTTCACCAGGACACTGACCTCGAGGTACGCCAGGTCGAATCCGACGACCGATCGTCGTGCCTGGTCCATGTCGACGATCCAGAAGGCGTCGTCGGCGGCCTCGATCTCGTCCCGGGGGACCAGGAGGTTGCCCGTGTGCAGGTCGCCGTGGCAGATCCCGTGCAGGACCGGAAGGTGGGTGTCCTCGGTTCCGCCCAGGACGGTGCGCGGGTCGAGGAAGGCGTGTCCGTCCTCCTGGTGGACTTCCGTCTGGAAGAGGCTGGAGGTGGCGGCCAGGCACGCGTCGACCTTCGCCTCACCGACGACGGCGAGGAGCAGCTCGGAAGGCCGCATCAGCTCCACGTCCTGCGGGGCGGCCCAGGCACTGAGGACTTCGCGGGATATCGCTTGCGCGCCGCGCAGCAGACTCGTGGACTGGCTGCGCGGCGAGGTGTACTGGCTGAGACTGCCGCCGGCCAGTTGGTGGAGCGACGTCACCAGCCGGGTGTCGCCGCTGCGCCGCTGGTCGATACGGAGGAGACGCGGAATGTGCCGCTCCGCGAAGGCTGGATCCGCGTCACGGATGAGTTGGTGGGCCGCCAGTTCGTTCGCCTCGGAGAGGTCCTCCTCCTCCGGTCCGACCCTGAGCACGTAGGTACCCGGCTGGATGTCGCCGCTGTTCCCACTGATGTCCACGCTGACCAGCTCAGCTCCTGATCGGCCTGAAGGCATCGGCTCGAAGAGAAGGCTCGCAGAGGGTAACCACAGCCGCAGGGCTTCGGTGGCGACGTCCTGATACTCGGGGTGAGAAAGCCGCAAGCTCGCGTCCATACGTCCTCCCGGGTCAGCCGGGCGCGCCGCCGGCCTCTTCGCCCTCTGTCTGTCCGGATTCGTTGTACCACCTCGAATCTTCGCGATCGACGGAAATGGTCAGAAAAGCCGTGGCGCAGGGGGACTTGGCCCGACATGGTCGGCGGACGTCACGCCCGCGGGTGTTGCCGGAGCGAAGAAAGTGGCCGAACTGGTGCGGCTCCGGCCTCAGTTGTTGTACCGGACCGCCTGCGTCGCTCCTGTGATCGCCCGTACTGTGTGCACATGCTCATGCCCACAGGGATAACGGTCGCCGGGGAGGGCCCGAACGGCGCCCACGAACTACGGCGCTGGCTGAGCGCCGAGCCACAACTGCGCGGCCGGATCCGCAGCGGCGCGACGCACGCGGAACCGACGCCCGGCGCCATGGGGATCGCTGCCGACGCACTGCTCGCGGTCCTGGCGCCCGGTGGGGTGGCGGCGGTCTTCGCCGGGGCGGTCGTCGCGTGGGCCCAGACCCGTCGGGGCAGCCAGACGATCACCATGATCCGCCCCGACGGCACGGAGATCACCATCTCCACGACCCAGGTGCGCGGGCTGGACGCCCAGCAGACGAACGACCTGGCCCGCCAGTTGGCGGCGGACCTGGTCGGGGCGGGCAGGCCGGACGACGCGGGCGGCGCCCCGGACGCGGACGTACGGGCTGTCGGCCCGGGCCCGGACGCGGACGTACGGGCTGTCGGCCAAGGCCCGGACGCGGACGTACGGGCTGTCGGCCAAGGCCCGGACGCTGAGGGTGACGTACCGATCGCTGATACGCGTACGGGGTCGCGTACACCGCCCGGGAGCGGCGGCCACGTGTCCGTCGCGCAGGCTGAGCCCGGTCGCCCCGTCGCCCCTCGCGACGGCGCTCCGTCCTCCCCGTGACCCGCCCCCCGTCCGCTGCGAGCCCCCGATCCTTTGCCGCGCCGGGGGTCCACGCGATCCTCGTCGGCACCGGGCATCACACCGACGGCTCGGCACTGCCGGACCTGCCGTCCGTCGACACGACACTCGACGACCTCCAGCAGGTGCTGCACGCGGTCTGCGGCATTGCCGAGGACCGGATCCACCGTGTCCCCGCCGACGCCCGTCCCGAAGACGTCGTCGCGACCGTGGAGCGGGTCGTCGACGAGGCCACCGGGGTGGTGCTGCTCCTCTACGCGGGCCACGGCCTGCTCGGACCCGACGACGAGCTCTATCTCGCCACCCGTGCCTGCCGCTCCGCCGGGCAGGTCTCCGGCGCCGTCCCCTACCGCACGCTCAAGGGGCTGCTCGGTCGCACGGCCGGAGGCAGCGCCGTCGTCCTGGACTGCTGCTTCTCCGGGCTGGCCGACCTGCCCGACGGCAGCCGGCGGGCCGATCCGTTCGTCTCCATGCGTCCCAGCGGCAGCTTCCTGCTCAGCTCCGCCTCGTACCTCGCCCTCTCGTACGCGCCCGAGGGCGAGCGGCACACGCTGTTCGGCGGACGGCTCCTGGAACTCCTCCGGTCGGGCGACCCCACCGGCCCTCCGCATCTCACCCTGGACCACCTGCACACCGCGCTCACGCACAAGTTCCGGGGCGAGCCCATCCAACCGCGGCGGCAGAGCGAGGGGACACTCGACAAACTGGTCCTCGCCCCCAACGCCGCCTACCGCGCCGCCCCCGGCCCGGACGCGGCCCCGCCCGCCGACGTGCCCTGCCCGTACCCGGGTATGAAGCCCTTCCCGGTCGAGGAGAGCGGCTACTTCCGCGGCCGGGACGCGCTCGCCGACCACCTCACCGCTCTCGTGGCGAGTGTCGCACCCTCTCCGCTGGTCCTCGTGGGAGCGTCCGGCGTCGGCAAGTCGTCGCTGTTGCGGGCCGGGCTCCTCGCCCGCCTGGAGCGGCACCCCGAAGCCTGGCCCGTCCTCACGCTGCCCGCCCCCGGCGAGCATCCGCTGCACGCCCTGGCCGACCTGTGGGCGCGGGCCACCGGCCGGAGCCGGCAGCAGGTGCGCGCCGCGCTCGACCGGGGCCGTTTTCCCGCGCCCCTGCGCGGCCACCCGGTCTGCCGGCTGCTGATCGTCGACCAGTTCGAGGAGGTCTTCACCAGCTGCCGCGACGCCGGGGAACGCGACCGGTTCATCACCCTCCTGACATCGCGGCGCCACGAGGGGCCGCGCGTCGTGCTGGGCCTGCGGGCCGACCATTACGGCAGCTGCCTCGCCCACCCCGGTCTCGTGCGCGCCCTCGACCGTCACCGGCTGAACGTGTCGCCGATGACCGGGGACGATCTGCGGGCTGCCGTCGAACAGCCCGCCGAGGCCGCCGGGCTCAGGCTCCAGGACGGGCTCACCGACCGTCTCCTGCAGGACCTCCGGGGCGGCCCGGCCGGACAGACCGAGCAGGCCGGACTCCCCTTCCTCGCGCACGCCCTGCGCGAGACCTGGCTGCGTCGAAGCGGCGCCACCCTCACACTCGCCGGATACCAGGCGACCGGGGGCATCTGGCGGTCCGTCACCACCACGACCGACAAGCTGTACGGGGATCTCGGCGATTCCGGGAGAGCGGACCTGCGCAAGCTGCTGCTGCGGATGGTCGACGTCGGCCCGGACGCCTCCCAGGACGCCGTACGGCGCCGGATCCCGGTCGACGAACTGTCGCTGCGCGAGCGCCCCCTCCTCGACCGGCTCGTCGACGCCCGGCTCGTCACCCTCGACCAGGACGGCGCCCAGATCTCCCACGAGGCGCTGCTGCGCGCCTGGGACCGGCTTCGGGAGTGGATCGACGAGGACCGCACCGAACTCGTCCTCCGCCGCCGGATCACCGACGACGCCGACGCCTGGAAGGCCGCAGGCCACGACCCGGCGTACCTCTACCGGGGAATACGGCTGCAGAGCGCCCACGGCCTGCTCGAAGGCGGCCGCCTGGACCGCGGGCTGGACGGTGAGTTCCTGGCCGCCGGTGTCCGGGCGGCAGGCGCCGAACGGGAGCGGGAGGCCCGCCGTACACGGCGGCTGAAACGAACGCTGCGAGGGGCGGTGCTGGCGCTGTGCGCGGCACTGATCGCCGCGGGTGTCGCGTACCAGCAGCGGTCGACCGCCCGCGCCAACGGCGAGACCGCCCAGAACCGCCAGCTCCAGGCCGCCGCCCGCGCGAACATCAGCACGGACCCGAAGTCGGCGTTGCTGCTCGCCGTCGCCGCGTATCGCGAGGCTCCATCGCCGCAGAGCCGGGCGACGCTGATGGACGTGCTGACCGCGACGCAGTACGCGGGCTCCATCAAGGCACCCGACATCTCGGTCGACTCGCTGTCCTACAGCGACGACGGTCGGACCCTGGCCGTGGGTGGGGGCAACGGTGTCGTCGGGCTGTGGGACGCGTCCAGCCCCGGTGAGCCGCGGGAGCTGGCCGAGGTCGTGACGGAGAAGTCCCTCCCTTGGGGCAATCCCGCGGTCTGGATCGGCGACGGCCGGTCCCTGCTCCTCACCGGAGCGGACCTGGACAACTCCCTGGGCAGGTTCTCCCTCGCGGACCGGAACCGCCCACGGCCCCAGGGCAGGATGCCGATGCGACTGGAAGGGTCCATGGAGGCGTCCGCGTTCAGTCCCGACGGCCGGATGCTGGTCACCTCCACCGTCGGGGAGACGAGGCTCTGGTCGGTGGATCCGGGGCGCGGCGCCGCCCGCGCCCGCGCCGCGATCCCGCAGCGGAAGAGCAACATCAAGGCGATGGCCTTCGGGCCGGACGCCGGTGTCCTGGCACTGGGATGGCAGGACGGGACGGTGGAGCTGTGGGACACCGGGGATCCCGGCCGCCCGCGGAGCCTCGGCTCGCTCGACGGCACCGGCGGCCCCGTGCGCTCGCTGGTCTTCAGCCGGGACGGACGCACCCTTGCCGTCGCGTCCGGCGACGCCCAGGTCCGGTTGTGGGACGTCACCCGGCCCGCCGACGCCCGCCGCACCGCGGTGATCAGCGGGCACGGCGGCTCGGCGGAAGCGGTCGCGCTCAGCAGGGACGGCCGTCTTCTCGCGATAGGCAGCACGGACCACACTGCGACTCTTTGGGACATCTCCCGGACCCGGCCCGTCCGTTCCGCCGTCTTCACCGGACACGACATCACCGTCTCGGCACTGGCCTTCTCACCCGACGGCCGCACCCTGGCGAGTGGCGACGGCAGCGGGTCCGTACTCTTCTGGTCGCTGACGGACCGGCTGACCCCCACCGAGGCCGGGCGGCCCGTCGAGCCGTCCACCCGGAACTACTACCGGTGGCTGGAGGAGGGCATCGCGTCCGCCCTCGCCCCCGACGGGCGGCTGCTGGCCCTGGCCACCGCCGAGCGTGAGCTGAGCCTGATCCCGCTGACGGGGCGCTCCGCGGGCCGCCCGGCGGGCGTGGTCCGGATCGACGAGCCGGGGAGCCTCCGATACCGCGGGCAATGGTTCTCGGCGGACGGTGGCCGCCTCGCCGTCGAGGGCCCCGAGTCCACCGTGACCGTGTGGAACGTGAAGGACCCCGGTCGCCCGGTCCGGGAGTTCCGGCTGAACCTCGCCCCGACCGGCACCGGTGTCCACTCCCTGGCCATCTCGGTACCGGGTGACCTGATGGCGGTCGGCGCGGGGAAGACGGTCACGCTGTGGGACCTCTCCCGGCCAGGGCGGCCGGAGCGGCTGAGCGTCGTCGAGGTGAAGACCGGGACCCCGAAGGTCCTGTTCGATCCCCGGGGCCGCGTCCTCGCGGTCGACTCCGCCCTGTACGACGTCACCGACCCGCGCGCGCCCGAGCAGCTGTCGGATCTGCCCGATCCCGACGCGGACTCCGCCCTTCGGCTCGCCGACCCGCACGCGTTCGCCCCCGACGGCAGGACCCTCGTGGTGAGCGAGGCCAGAGGACTCCTCTTCGACGTGTCCGACCCCAGGCGTCCCCGCTTCCTGAGCCGGCTCCGCACCGGCGACGGAGACGGGCCCTACGCGTTCAGCGGGGACGGCAGGCTGCTCACGGGCAGCGGCTCCGGCACCCAGGTCCTCGTATGGGACGTGTCGGATCCCGCCGCGCCGCACCCGGTCACGTCACTCACCCTCGGCGTGGGGGCCGAGGCGCTCGCCGTCTCGTCCGACGACGCCTTCCTGACCACCTACAACTACCCGGGCACCACCGTTCGCTGGAACATCGCACAACTCGGTGCCACGCTGCGCGATCCCGTCGCCCGCGCCTGCCGGCTGGCCGCGGCCAACCCCACCACCGCCGAGTGGGCGGCCATCGCACCGGGCGTGCCTTTCCAGCGCGTCTGCCCTTCCCTGGCCGCCGCCCCGCCCGAGAGTGACGGGTTCCCCTTCATCTCCCCGGCCCCGGACCCGATCCCTGCCGGGAACTGACGCGGACGGGTCGCTGACCTGGCTCAACGCGCGGGCTTCGAAGTCGCGGTGCTGGTTGCTTCCAGCGGCGGCCCGAACCGTACGGGGCCTACGGGATGGCCCACAGCCGTACCAGGGAGGAGGGTCCCTTTTCGGACACCCTGCGCCACTCGGGGGACAGGAGACAACCCGATGCGCGCCTGCCGCCTCTCACAGGTCGGACACAGCGTCGCCACGGGTGAGTTGGGGCCGTGCTGCTCGTCCACGTTCCGTCACGCACCCGGAAGCCGGAAGTACGAGGAATGATGACCAGATCCCCGCAGGGCCGCACCAACCGCCTGACCCGCCCCTCCATCGCCGTCGCCGCGGCCGTCGCCGTGACCGCGGGCGTCGTCGCCGCGGCGCCCGACGCCAAGACGGCGGAGCCGACGCCGAAGCTCAGCCTGATCGCCGCCTCCACGTCGGTGACGCTCGACTCGTGGAAGGACGATCCCGGCGTCTATCTGGACCTCGGGACCTATCTGACCTCGGAGAACGGCGCCTTCGAGCTGAAGGTGACCCGTAAGTCGTACAAGGATCCGGTCGTCGCCACGCAGGTGCTCCGGAACGGGAAGAAGACCACGAACAAGGCGCTTCCCGCCGGGCTCGTGAAGGACTTCTCCGGGCTGCCGGACTTCGCGCAGGTCTCCGTCACCGACGCGGCCGGCAAGACCGTGCTGAAGCAGACCGAGGCCTTCTGCCCCAACAACGCCTCCGGGCGGATCCGGCCGGAGGCGCCCGCCAAGTCGAAGTATCCGCAGAGCTGCCCGGTCAACCCCTTCACCCTCGGCTCGGTGTGGGGCGTGGAGAACGGCTGGGCGTCCAACACCTACGCCGGGCACTACTCCAAGCCGGTCCAGCTGGCCGCCGGGACCTACACCGCCAAGATCTCCGTGACGAAGAAGTACCGCGACCTCTTCGGCATCGCGAACAAGCCGCAGACCATCAAGGTCACGGTGCGGGAGCGCAGTTGGGAAGAGGAGGAGGGCGCGGCCGCCGCTCCCCGCGGCGCGGCTCGCAAGTCCGCCGCCGGGCACCAGGGGCACACCGGGCACGAAGGACACGGGCAGGCCGCCGACGCGCCCTCCGCCGCGTCCGGGCACGGCGCCCACGCCGCGCACGGCGCCCCCGCCCGTACCGAGGCGCCGGCCACCCGGACGACCGGGGCCGGCCCCACGTTCAACGTCGGCCACGGGCCCTACCCGCCGGCTCCGCCGGCCCTGCCCTGGGCGCTGAAGAAGGAGTCCCTCCAGCGGCAGGCCTTCTCGGCCGCCAAGGTGGGAGACCGCTCCGGGCAGACCGACGGGTCGCGGCAGGCCCCCGGCGCGAAGCCCAACGCCAAGCGGCCCACCGGCAAGGCCGCCGTGCCCGACGTGCCCAAGCCCGACCTGCGCTCGCTGCCCGCGTACGGCATCACCGTCAGCGACGGCTACGAGGAGCAGCCCGGCAAGGACTACCTCGCCTTCAGCGCCAACGTGTGGAACGCGGGCCCGGCCAAGCTCGTCGTGGACGGCTTCCGCTCCCCGGGCAAGGAGCTGATGGACGCCTACCAGTACTTCTACGACGCCAAGGGCAAGCAGGTCGGCTACACCCCGACCGGCACCATGGAGTGGGACCCGCGCTCGGGCCACGAGCACTGGCACTTCACGGACTTCGCCAGCTACCGGCTGCTGAAGGCCGACAAGAAGGAGTCGGTGCGCAGCGGCAAGGAGGCGTTCTGCCTGGCCAACACCGACGCCGTCGACTACACGGTGAAGAACGCCAACTGGCACCCGGACAACACCGACCTGTCCACCGCGTGCGGCCAGGAGAACTCGATCTCCGTCCGCGAGGTGCTCGACGTCGGCTCCGGTGACACCTACACCCAGGACCTGCCCGGCCAGTCCTTCGACATCACCGGCCTGCCGAACGGCACGTACTACATCCAGGTCCTCGCCAACCCGGAGAACCGGCTCAAGGAGACCAACCACAAGAACAACAGCGCCCTGCGCAAGGTCGTCCTCGGCGGCAAGAAGGGCGCCCGCACGGTGAAGGTCCCCGCCCATCACCTGGTGAACGCCAACTAGTCCTGTCCGACGGTGCGTTGATTCGCTGCGTCCCGTACGTTCCGCCGGCCCCGGGGAGAGTCTTCCCGGGGCCGGCGGCGTGGGGCTCGTCAGCCCAGCGCGTCCACCGCCGCCCGCACGGCCCCCGGACGCATCAGGAGATCCGTGCTGTCCGCCCACTGGTCCACGCTCCCGGTCAGCGGCAGGGACCGCAGGTCCGGGTCGGTGACGGTGCGCGCCAGCGCGTGGGCGAAGCGCTCGGCGTGCAGCACCTGGAACGGGCGGCTGTGGTAGGGCCGTCGGGCCGGGTCCACTTCCTCGGCAAGACCCGTGCGGTTCTGCAGCGCGCCCACGGCCTCGTACGCGTCGCAGAGGTGCCTCTCGCGCTCCGGGTGGTCCGTGGCCGTGACGGCGCCCCGCAGCGAGGGCAGCAGTTCGCCGGCCCCGGGCAGCCGGGCGAAGGCGCTCCCCAGCCACTTGCCGTACGGCGCGTACCGCCGCCCCAGGAGCAGGCACAGCCGCATCAGGTCGCGCACGAGCCGCCCCGCGACCACGGCGGACCCCAGATCGTCCCCCACCTCGGCGCAGCGTCCGACGAACGCCTCCTCCTGGGAGATCCGCTGCCACTGGCAGGCCAGCAGATAGCGCCACACCTGGTCCGGATACCAGGCGAGTTCCTGCCGCGCCCGGGTCAGCGCGCCCACCCCGTCGTGGAACACCGCGCCGCCCGTGCTCTCCGCCAGCTTCTGTTGCGGCATGGCCAGCCAGTCGCGGACCGTCGGCTCCCGGGGCTCCCCGCCGGGGCCGGCGAGCGGAAGCCCGAGCCGGTCGCGCAGCCACCCGCCGACGTCGTCGACCGAGACGCGGTGGTCGACCGGTCCTTCGGTCGGGGCCATGTGCCCGATCGGGTCCCCCGGGTCGGCGTGCCGGAAGTGCGTCGGCCAGCCGCGTACCTGCTTGGGCAGCCGCTCGGCGAGCAGGCGGTGCAGCCGCTCCCCGTACGCGGCGGCGTCCGCCGGTTCCAGGAACAGGTCCAGGCGCGGGCCCCACTCGTGGTCCGCCGACCGGGCGGTGTCGAACCCGAGCACCTCGGAGCCGGCGCCGACCCGGGCCGCCGCGTACCGCAGCCCGGGACACTCCGCGTCGAGAATCGGCCGCACCGCCTCCTCGTAGAGGATCCGGGACAGGTCGAGACCGGGCAGGAAGGCGCGGGCGGGCGTCGTCATGCGTCCACTGTGCGGGGTGGGGGCGGCGGAGGCCATCGCATATGTCCGGCAGGGACCACCGCGTTACATCCGCGCGCGCCTCCGGGTCAGTCCTCGCCCTCCAGATTCCCTTCCGTCTCCAGGTACACCTGGCGCAGCGCGTCCAGCACCGCCGGGTCGGGCTTGGCCCACATGCCGCGCGACTCGGCCTCCAGCAGGCGTTCCGCGATGCCGTGCAGGGCCCAGGGGTTGGCCTCCTGGAGGAACTGCTTGTTCTCCGGGTCGAGGACGTACGTCTCGGTGAGCTTGTCGTACATCCAGTCGGCGACGACGCCGGTCGTGGCGTCGTAGCCGAAGAGGTAGTCGACGGTGGCCGCCAGCTCGAACGCGCCCTTGTAGCCGTGGCGGCGCATCGCCTCGATCCACTTGGGGTTGACGACGCGGGCGCGGAAGACGCGGGACGTCTCCTCGACCAGGGTGCGGGTGCGCACGGTCTCGGGGCGGGTGGAGTCCCCGATGTACGCCTCCGGGGCCGTGCCCTTCAGCGCGCGCACGGTGGCCACCATGCCGCCGTGGTACTGGAAGTAGTCGTCGGAGTCCGCGATGTCGTGCTCGCGGGTGTCGGTGTTCTTCGCGGCGACCTCGATGCGCTTGTAGGCGCTCTCCATCTCCTCCCGGGCCGGGCGGCCGTCCAGCTCACGGCCGTAGGCGTAGCCGCCCCAGACCGTGTAGACCTCGGCGAGGTCGGCGTCGGTGCGCCAGTCGCGGGAGTCGATGAGCTGGAGGAGGCCCGCGCCGTAGGTGCCGGGCCGCGAGCCGAAGATCCTTGTCGTCGCCCGGCGTTCGTCGCCGTGCTCGGCCAGGTCGGCCTGGGTGTGCGCCCGTACGTAGTTCCGCTCGGCCGGCTCGTCCAGCGAGGCGGCCAGGCGTACGGCGTCGTCGAGGAGCCCGACCGTGTGCGGGAAGGCGTCGCGGAAGAAGCCCGAGATGCGGAGGGTCACGTCGATGCGGGGGCGGCCCAGCTCCTCGTACGGGATGGGTTCCAGGCCGGTCACGCGGCGCGAGGCGTCGTCCCAGACGGGGCGGATGCCGAGCAGCGCGAACGCCTCCGCGATGTCGTCGCCCGCCGTGCGCATCGCGCTGGTGCCCCAGAGGGACAGGCCGACCGAGGTGGGCCAGTCGCCGTTGTCGGTGCGGTAGCGGGTCAGGAGCGAGTCGGCCAGGGCCTGGCCCGTCTCCCATGCCAGCTTGGAGGGGACCGCCTTCGGGTCCACCGAGTAGAAGTTGCGGCCCGTCGGGAGGACGTTGACCAGGCCGCGCAGCGGGGACCCGGACGGGCCGGCCGGGACGAAGCCGCCGTTCAACGCGTGCACGGCGTGGGTGAGTTCGTCGGTCGTGGCCGCCATGCGCGGGACCACCTCGGTGGCCGCGAAGGTCAGGATGTCGGCCACCGCGTCCGGCAGGCCTGCGGCGACCCCTGCCACGGCGGCCACGTCCCAGTCGGCGTCGTCCATCGCCTGGACGAGCGCGCGGGCCTGCTCCTCGATGGTGTCCGCGTCCGTGCGGGTGGCGGCCGACTCGTCGAGGCCGAGCGCCTCGCGCAGCCCGGGGAGGGAAGCCGTGCCGCCCCAGATCTGGCGGGCGCGGAGGACCGCCAGGACCAGGTTGACCCGGTCGTTCCCGGCGGGCGGGTTGCCCAGGACGTGCAGACCGTCGCGGATCTGGACGTCCTTGATCTCGCAGAGCCAGCCGTCGAGATGCATGATGAAGTCGTCGAAGCCCTCGTCCTCCGGGCGGTCCGCCACCCCGAGGTCGTGGTCGAGCTTCGCGGCCTGGATCAGCGTCCAGATCTGCGCGCGGATGGCGGGCAGCTTCGCCGGGTCCATCGCGGCGATCTGCGCGTGCTCGTCGAGGAGTTGCTCCAGGCGCGCGATGTCGCCGTAGCTGTCGGCGCGAGCCATCGGCGGCACCAGGTGGTCGATCAGCGTGGCGTGGACACGGCGCTTGGCCTGCGTGCCCTCGCCCGGGTCGTTCACCAGGAACGGGTAGACCAGGGGGAGATCGCCGAGGGCCGCGTCCGGACCGCAGGCGGCCGACAGACCCGCGTTCTTGCCGGGCAGCCACTCCAGGTTGCCGTGCTTGCCCAGGTGGATCATGGCGTCCGCGCCGAAGCCGTTGTCCTCGGCGGAGGCGGCGATCCAGCGGTAGGCGGCCAAGTAGTGGTGGGACGGCGGGAGATCGGGGTCGTGGTAGATCGCGATCGGGTTCTCGCCGAAGCCGCGCGGCGGCTGGATGAGGATGAGGAGGTTCCCGCGCCGCAGGGCCGCGAGGACGATGTCGCCCTCCGGGTTGGCGGAGCGGTCGACGAACATCTCGCCGGGGGCCGGGCCCCAGTGCCGCTCGACCGCGAGCCGCAGCTCCTCGGGGAGGGTGGCGAACCAGCGGCGGTAGTCGGCGGCCGGAATACGGACCGGGTTCTTCGCCAGTTGCTCGTCGGTCAGCCACTCCTGGTCGTGGCCGCCCGCGTCGATCAGCGCGTAGATCAACTCGTCGCCGTCGCCGGAGACCAGTCCCGGGATCTCCTCCCCGGGCCCGAAGTCGTACCCCTCGGCGCGCAGCCGGCGCAGCAGGGCGACGGCGCTGGCGGGGGTGTCGAGGCCGACCGCGTTCCCGATGCGGGAGTGCTTGGTCGGGTAGGCGGAGAGCACGAGCGCTATGCGCTTCTCCGCGTTGGGGATGGTGCGGAGCTTCGCGTGGCGTACGGCGATCCCGGCAACCCGGGCCGCGCGCTCGGTGTCGGCGACGTACGCCGGGAGCCCGTCCTCGTCGATCTCCTTGAAGGAGAAGGGGACGGTGATCAGCCGCCCGTCGAACTCGGGCACCGCGATCTGGGTGGCCGCGTCGAGCGGGGAGACGCCCTCGTCGTTACCCTCCCAGGCGGCGCGCGGGCTGGTGAGGCAGAGCGCCTGGAGGATCGGCACGTCGAGCTGGGTCAGTGCCCCGGCGTCCCACGACTCGTCGTCACCGCCGGCCGAGGCCTCGGCGGGCTTGGTGCCGCCCGCCGCGAGGACGGTGGTGACGATGGCGTCGGCGGCGCGGAGCTGGTCGATGAGGTCGGCCTCCGGGGTACGGAGGGAGGCGACGTACAGCGGGAGCGGACGGGCCCCCGCGTCCTCCACGGCGGTGCACAACGCGTCGACGAACGCGGTGTTCCCGCTCATGTGGTGGGCGCGGTAGTAGAGGACGGCGACCGTCGGCGCACCCTCGGGCACCGCGCGGGCCTCCCGCTCCAGCGGGCCCCACGCGGGGGCCGGGGCGGGCGGCTCGAAGCCGTGGCCGGTCAGCAGCACGGTGTCGGAGAGGAACCGGCCCAGCTGCTCCAGGTTGGCGGGACCGCCGTGCGCGAGGTAGGCGTGCGCCTCGGCCGCGATGCCGATCGGCACGGTGGAGGCGGCCATCAACTGCGCGTCGGGGGCCTGCTCACCGGTCAGCACGACGACCGGGCGGCCGGTGGCCAGCACCGCGTCGAGCCCCTCCTGCCACGCCCGTACGCCGCCGAGGAGGCGTACGACGACGAGGTCGACGCCGTCCAGCAGGTCCGGCAGTCCGTCGAGGGAGACGCGGGAGGGGTTGGCGTACCGGTAGCTGACCGGTCCCTCGGAAGCGCGGGCGCTCAGGAGGTCGGTGTCGGACGTCGACAGGAGCAGGATCATGCTGCGTCAGGCCTTCCTCGGGGTGTCCACGCCCCGGGCGGTGTCGGAGGGTCTCCCCTGCCGCCCGGCGGAGGGCCGGGCACCGCACCCGGTGGGAAACCGGGCGCTCGGGGAAGGGAGTTCCTGACTCGCCCGGCAGCCGGTGATGGCGGCGGCCGGGCTCACAGTGGCGGGACCGCGCCGGAATCTCACCGGGCTTCCTCCCCTGTCGCCGTCTGGCGATGGCGGCCTGAACGGACCACCGCCTGCATCCTAAGCGGCGGGGGTGGGGCGGGGCAGGGGGCGGGGGTGCGGTGGTGATCACTGTTTGCGGAGGCGGGACGCATCCGGACCTGGGCCCGGGCGTGGACGGGACCCCTTCGGCGCGGGCGCGGGTGGCGGGCCCTGTCCCGCAGGTCACAGCGGAGAGCCCGCCGATCGGATCGGCACGGTCGGTATGCTCGCCGCCATGCCCGATTCCGCCCCCTCGCCCCTTTCCGCGGGCGGCCCGGCCCCCCGCGACGGCGGCGACGCCTGCCCGGGAACGCTGCGGCTGCACCGGGCCGACGACGGTGCGCTGGCCCGGGTCCGGGTGCCCGGCGGGGTGCTGAGCGCGGACCGGGCGGACGCGCTGCTCGCGGCGGCCGGCCGGTTCGGCGACGGGGAACTGCATCTCACCTCGCGGGGAAACGTCCAGCTGCGCGGCCTCGACGCGGAGTGCGGCGGCGGGCTCGCCGCGCTGCTCACCGCCGCCGGGCTGCTGCCGTCCGCCGCGCACGAGCGGGCCCGCAACATCGTGGCCTCGCCGCTCGCCGGACTGGACGGCTCCCCCGCACTCGGCCACCGGCTGGCCGAGCTGGACGCCCTGGTCTGCGGGTCGGCCGCCGCCGCCGCGCTCTCCGGCCGCTTCCTGTTCGCCCTGGACGACGGGCGCGGTGACGTGGACGCGCTGGGGGCGGACGTGACCCTGATCGCGGAGGGCGCGGAAGTCCTGCTGCGGATCGGTGCCGAGGACGAGGTGTTCCGGGTCCCCGCTGCCGATGCCCCGCGCACCGCCCTCCTGGCCGCCGAGGCGTTCCTGCGCGCCGCCCGGGACTCCGGCGCGTGGCGGGTGAAGGACCTGCCCGACGAGGTACGGGCAGGGCTGGTCCGTGCCATCGGGGAGGCGGCCGGCCCGGCGGTGCGCCGCCCCCGCCCGCGGACGGCCACGCCCCCCGCGCCGGGCCCGCACGGTTCCCCGGCCGCGATCAGCGTCGACGTACCCCTGGGACGCCTCACTCCCGCCCAGTGGCGGCTGCTCACCGAAACGGCCCGGCGGTACGGGGACGAGCTGCGGCTCACCCCGTGGCGCGGGATCGTCGTCCCCGGGCCCTTCGGGCGGCCGGACGACGCGGCAAAGGCGCTCCACACCCTGGCGGCGGCCGGGCTGATCACCGCCCCCGACTCCCCGTGGACCGGTGTCGGCGCGTGCATCGGCCGCCCCGGCTGCGCGAAGTCGCTGGCCGACGTGCGGGCCGAGGCGGGGGCCGCTGTCGGACCGCCCGGGCGGCTACCTGTGTACTGGTCCGGGTGCGAACGCCGCTGCGGCCACCCCCACGGGGAGTGGATCGACGTGGTGGTCACACCCGACGGGCACCGGATCTCGCACGTACGGGGCGAGCGGCGGGAGGCCCCGGAGACGGTCCGGGACGACCCGGCCGCGCTGGCGGCCGCGGTGGCCGCGGCCCGCGCCCGATCCCTCTGATCCATCAGCTGAAGAAAGCGACAGCACTGTGCACCAGTACGAGAAGGACGGACCGGCGATCTACCGCCAGTCCTTCGCCACCATCCGCGCGGAGGCGGATCTGACCGGGCTGCCCGCCGATGTGAGCCAGGTCGCCGTCCGGATGATCCACGCCTGCGGCATGGTCGACCTCGTAACGGACCTCGCCTTCTCGCCGAACGCCGTGGCCGACGCCCGCGCGGCCCTGCGCTCCGGCGCGCCGATCCTCTGCGACGTGGCGATGGTGGCCAGCGGGGTCACCCGCAAGCGGCTGCCCGCCGACAACGACGTGGTGTGCACGCTGTCCGACCCGTCCGTGCCGGAGCTGGCCGCGAAGATGGGCACGACCCGCAGCGCGGCGGCCCTGGAGCTGTGGCGGGACCGGATGGAGGGGGCGGTGGTCGCGGTCGGCAACGCCCCGACCGCCCTGTTCCGGCTGCTGGAGATGATCGAGGAGGGCGCCCCGCGCCCGGCCGCCGTGATCGGCGTCCCGGTCGGCTTCGTCGGCGCGATGGAGTCCAAGGAGGCGCTGGCCGAGCACCCTTCGGGCCTGGAGCACCTGATCGTCCGGGGCCGGCGCGGCGGCAGCGCGATAGCGGCCGCGGCGCTCAACGCCATCGCGAGCGAGGAAGAGTAGTGAACTCTCCGAAGACCTCTCCAGTGACCTCTCCTGCGGCTCCTCCGGCGGATTCTCCGGTGACCTCTCCGGTGACCTCTCCGGTGAAGGACACCCGTACCGGCAAGCTCTACGGTGTCGGGCTCGGCCCCGGCGACCCGAACCTGATGACGCTGCGGGCCGTCCAGGCGATCGGCGAGGCGGACGTCGTCGCGTACCACAGCGCCCGGCACGGCCGCTCGATCGCCCGGTCCATCGCGGCGGCGCACCTGCGGCCCGACCACGTCGAGGAGGCCTTGGTCTACCCCGTCACGACGGAGACCACGGACCACCCGGGCGGCTACCGGGGCGCGCTGGAGGAGTTCTACGAGAAGGCGGCGGCCCGCCTCGCGGCGCATCTGGACGCGGGCCTGACCGTCGCGGTCCTCGCCGAGGGCGACCCGATGTTCTACGGCTCGTACATGCACATGCACAAGCGCCTGGCCGGCCGGTACGCGACCGAGGTCATCCCGGGCGTGACCTCGGTCAGCGCGGCAGCGGCCCGCCTCGGCACCCCGCTGGTCGAGGGCGAGGAGATCCTCACGATCCTGCCCGGCACGCTCCCCGAGGAGGAGCTGACGGCCCGTCTCGCCGCGACGGACACGGCGGTGGTGATGAAGCTGGGGCGGACGTTCCCCGCGGTGCGCGGGGCGTTCGAGGCATCGGGGCGGCTGGACGAGGCGCGGTACGTCGAGCGGGCGACGATGGCCGGGGAGCGTACGGGCGAACTGGCCGACGTCGACCCGGAGTCGGTCCCGTACTTCTCGGTGGCGGTGCTGCCGAGCCGGGTGGACGCGCCGCGCCCTTCCGGACGGACCACCGGCGAGGTCGTGGTGGTCGGCACCGGCCCGGCGGGCCCGCTGTGGCTGACGCCGGAGACGCGGGGCGCGCTGGCGGCCGCCGACGACCTGGTCGGCTACACCACCTACCTGGACCGGGTGCCGGTCCGACCGGGTCAGGCGCGGCACGGCTCGGACAACAAGGTGGAGTCGGAGCGGGCGGAGTTCGCGTTGGACCTGGCCCGGCGGGGCCGCCGGGTCGCGGTGGTCTCGGGCGGCGACCCCGGGGTCTTCGCGATGGCGACGGCGGTCCTGGAGGTGGCCTCGCAGGAGGCGTACGCGGACCTTCCCGTCCGGGTCCTGCCCGGCGTCACCGCGGCGAACGCCGCCGCTGCCCGCGCGGGGGCGCCGCTGGGCCACGACTACGCCACGATCTCCCTCTCGGACCGGCTGAAGCCGTGGGAAGTGATCGCGGAACGCCTGCGCGCGGCGGCCTCGGCGGACCTGGTGCTGGCTCTGTACAACCCGGGCTCCAAGTCCCGTACGTGGCAGGTCGGCAAGGCCCGCGACCTGCTCCTGGAGCACCGCTCCCCGGACACCCCGGTCGTCCTGGCACGGGACGTCGGCGGCCCGACGGAGAGCGTACGCACGGTGCGGCTGGCGGATGTCGACCCGGCGGAGGTCGACATGCGGACGCTGCTGATCGTGGGCTCGTCGCAGACGCGGTGGGTACGGAGGGACGGTTCCGACGCCGACCGGGGCATCGTGTGGACGCCGCGCCGCTACCCGGAGGCGTAGAGCCGGCGCACCCACCGCACGGCCTCGTCGGGCGTACGGGCCACCGGGACACCTTCCGGTACCGGTGGCCTCCGTACGACCACGACGGGTATCCGGGCCTCGCGGGCGGCGAGAAGCTTGGGGGCGGTGGCGCTGCCGCCGCTGTCCTTGGTGACGAGGACGTCGAGGCGGTACCGGCGGATGATCTCCCGCTCGCCCGCGAGATCGAACGGCCCCCGGTCGAGCAGGACCTCCATCCGGGCCGGCCAGGGCGGCTCGGGAGCGTCGACGGACCGTACGAGGAACCACAGCGCGTCGAGGTCCGTGCCCGCGAAGGCGGCGAGCCCCATCCGCCCGGTGGTGAGGAAGACCCGCTCCCCCAGCGCGGGCAGCAGCTCGGCGGCCTCGGCGAGCGATCCGGCGACGTGCCAGCGGTCACCGTCCTGGGCGGCCCAGCCGGGCCGGCGGAGGGCGAGGAGGGGAACATGGGCCCGGGCGGCGGCCTCGGCCGCGTTCCGGCTCATGGTCGCGGCGAAGGGGTGGGTGGCGTCGACGAGGGCGTCCACGTCGTGCTCACGCATCCAGGCGGCGAGCCCGTCCGGCCCGCCGAACCCGCCGACGCGCACGTCACCGGGCGGAAACGTCGGCGAGGCGACCCGTCCGGCGAGCGAGGTGGTGACACGGACGCGCCGGTCACCGGCGAGGCTCTCGGCCAGCCGGCGGGCCTCGGTGGTCCCTCCCAGAACAAGCACATGCACAGGCACAGGCATCGGAACGGACTCTCTTCATGAACGCTGAGGCGCGGGGCGGTCGCAGCGCCCAACTCAAGCACACCGGCCTGCGCCCCGGCTGGACGACCGGTGCCTGCGCGACGGCGGCGACGACCGCCGCGTACACGGCGCTGCTGACCGGCGACTTCCCGGACCCGGTGAGCATCACGCTGCCGAAGGGGCAGACACCGGCGTTCGCGCTGGCGGTGGAGGAGCTGACGGCCGGGCGGGGCACGGCGACGGCCGGAGTGGTGAAGGACGCGGGCGACGACCCGGACGTGACGCACGGGGCGCTCGTGCGGGCGACCGTGCGGAAGCTGCCGCCGGGCTCCGGGGTGGTGTTCCGGGCGGGCCCGGGCGTGGGCACGGTCACCCTCCCCGGCCTGCCGCTGGACGTCGGTGAGCCCGCGGTGAACCCGGTGCCGCGCCGGCTGATGCGCGAGCACGTGGAGCGGGTGGCGGCGGAGCACGGCGGGACGGGGGACGTGGAGATCACGGTCTCGGTCGACCACGGGGAGGAGATCGCCCGCTCGACGTGGAACGGCCGCCTGGGAATCCTGGGCGGCCTGTCGATCCTGGGCACGACGGGGGTGGTGGTCCCGTACTCCTGCTCGGCGTGGATCGACTCGATCCGCCGGGGCGTGGACGTGGCGCGGGCGGCGGGCCTGACCCATGTGGCGGGCTGCACGGGCTCGACGTCGGAGAGGACGGTGGCCGCGGAGTACGGCCTGCCGGACATCGCGCTGCTGGACATGGGGGACTTCGCGGGCGCGGTGCTGAAGTACGTACGCCGCCACCCGGTCGACCGCCTCACGATCTGCGGCGGCTTCGCCAAGCTCTCCAAGCTCGCGGCGGGCCACCTGGACCTCCACTCGGCCCGCTCCCAGGTGAACAAGCCCTTCCTGGCCGGCCTGGCCCGGACGGGCGGCGCGGACGAGGAGCTGGCCTCCCGGATCGCCACCGCCAACACGGGCCTGGAGGCGCTGCGTCTGTGCGAGGCGGCGGGCGTCCCCCTGGGCGACCTGGTGGCGGCCCGCGCCCGCGAGGAAGCGCTGGCGGTGCTGCGGGGGGCGCCGGTCGCGGTGGACGTAGTCTGCATCGACCGGGCGGGGGTGGTGGTGGGGCGGGGGTAGCCCGCCACCCCCGCTGAGAACAGGAAGGCGTCCCGGCCCCCCACACCCTCCCCAACACCACGTCCCCTTCCGCCCGTTACGGTGAGCGTCATGCCACACGACACAACACGGCTGCACCACGTGGGCCACATCGTCGAGAACTTGGCAGAGGCGAGCAGCCTGTACGGACGGCTCGGGTTCGTCGTGCCGCCGCCGAGCTGTCCGGCGATGCCCCGCAGCGAAGGCGCACCGCCCGAACCTTTCGGTGCGGCCAACACCCACGCGGACTTCCCGGACTCCTTCCTCGAACTCGCGACCTGCGTGAAGGACGGCGACACCGGGCGCCTGCCCGCCGATACGCGCCTCGTTCCCCTGGAGGCCCCGGCGGAGGTGCTGCCGCTGCTGGTGGAACGGATCGGCGAGACGAGCGCCAACCTGGCGGCCTGCCTCGACCGCTTCCAGGGCCTGCACATCCTGATGTTCTCGTCGCCCGCCATCGACGAGGCGGCCGTCCGTCTGACGGAAGCCGGGGTACGGCACGGCGGGGTCAACACGGTACGGCGGGCGGCTCCCGCGGGGGCCAACTCCCCGGTCGAGACGATCCGTTACCTGGAGATCGACGCCCAGGAGCCGCACTCGGGCACGAACGTCGGCACGGGCGCCGGCACCGTCCCGGAGGGCCGGGTCGGCATCGTCGCGGACCTCGACCCGGGCATCCAGTCCGCGCGCCACCTGGACCACCCCAACGGTGCGACCGGTCTGGCCGAGGCGACGCTCTGCGTGGCCGACGAGGACCTGGCCGCCACGCAACACCGGTACGCGGCGTACCTGGCCCGACGCCCACGCCAGGAGGGGCGGGCCCGGATCTTCGACCTCGACGGCGCGGCACTGAAGCTCATCCCGGAGTCAGCCCTGCGGGCGACCCTGCCGGGCGAGGAGCCCCCCGCGCTCCCGGCTCTGGTGGCGTACACCGTAACCGTGCGCGACCTGCCCCTGGCCCGGGACCTGCTCCACCGAAACGGCGTCCCGGTGCGGGAGACGCCGACCGGCGACCTCTTCGTACCGGCTAAGGAGGCACTGGGCACGGCGGTCGTCTTCCGCGCCGGGTGAGGCGATCCGCTGAACCACCGCTGAGGGGCGACCCGCTCAACCACCGCTGAGGGGCGAGCCGCTCAACCACCGCTGAGGGGCGAGCCCCAGGCGGAATCGTGCAGGGTCCGTCGCTCAAGGTGGCCGAGCAGATGATCGGCCGCACGCCCGACGGTGTCCTCGGGCGCCCCGACCGCGACCAGGGCAGCGACGATCCGCCCCCGGACGACCTCTTCGGACCACGCCCCACCCAGCAGGGGCAGAAGCAACAGGAAGCGCCCGGAGACGTCCTGGACGCCCTCGGCCGAGGGCTCCGGACAGTCGGCGACCCGCACCAGCTCCTGCCACGAAAGCATCGAGCCCATGTCCTGGCCGTCCAAGAGGTAATCCACCCCGGGCTCATCGACAAGGTTGCGGTAGACCACGACAACGCCGGGGCCGAGGTGCCCGTCCGGCACCGGGACCCGGAACACCGGCCAGTTCTCGGGGTCGAAGAGGATCTCGGCGAGGGCGTCGACATCGGCCCCGTCACCACCGAACCACTCGGGGTCCGCCCGCTCGGCACACGCCCCGTCACCGCACAGGGCCAGCAGATGGTTCGCCCAGAAGCCGCGCCGCTCGACCAGCGACTCTCCACGATCACCGGCGGCTCCGCCCCGCACTTCAGGGATGCGGCCGCCCCTCGACATCACTTTCGCCAGAACAGGTGGTGCGTCATGCCGCTCGGGCTCGGCACCACGTCCAGGTGGTAGCGGTCGCGCAGGTCGTCCGGCGAGTCCCACAGGCGCAGGCCGGTGCCCAGCTTCACCGGGGCGACCGCCACGTGCAGGGTGTCGATCAGGTCGGCGTCGAGGAACTCACGGATCGTGGTGACACCGCCGCCGAGCCGGACGTCCTTGCCCTTTGCCGCTTCCCGCGCCCGGTCGAGGACCGTCGCCGGGTCGCCGTCCACGAAGTGGAACGTGGTGTCGGAGAGCGTGAACGAGGGGCGCTCGTGGTGGGTCATCACGAACACGGGAGTGTGGAAGGGGGGTTCCTCGCCCCACCAGCCCTGCCACGCGTGGTCCTCCCACGGGCCGCGCTGCGGGCCGAACTTGTTGCGGCCCATGATCTCGGCCCCGATGTTGTGGGTGAAGTCCCGCGTGAAGTAGTCGTCCAGGCCCCGGCTCCCGCCGGGGTCCGTGCGGTTCGGCCAGTTCGCCGTGGCGCCCGCCCAGGAGAAGAGCCGGCCCGGGTCGACGTGACTACCGAACGGCCTCTCCAGCGTCTGGTCCTCGCCGGCGGCGATTCCGTCGCTCGACACCGTGAAGTTCTGAACTCTGAGCAGCTGAGCCACGCGGTCCTCCTGTGATCGGTGTTCCCGGATGTTCTCCGAAGTGAGACGGGATGCCCCGCCGAAACTCATCGGTGTCGGTCGCGCGCCCGGGCCCTCCCCCACTATCCCCGCCGGCCCGCCGTACGCTGCTGAGCCGCACCGCCCCAGCGATCAACGGGAGAGCCCATGAGCGATCAGCCGGACCGGACGGACCGCAAGCCGTTTCTGTACGTCGTCGTGTGCGCGGCCGGCGTCGCCCGTGACGTCGACCGGCTCCTCGCCGCGGCGCGGGACGCCGGGTGGGACGTCGGCGTCGTCGCCACCCCGCAGGCGCTCGGCTTCCTCGACGCGGCGGCCGTCGAGGCGCGGACCGGGTATCCGATCCGCTCCGCCTGGCGCTCCCCGGGCGAACCCCGCCCGTTCCCGGACCCGGACGCCATCGTCGTCGCGCCCGCCACGTTCAACACCGTCAACAAGTGGGCGGCGGGGATCGCGGACACCCTGGCCCTCGGCATCCTCTGCGAGGCGTACGGGCTCGGCGTCCCCACCGCCGTACTCCCGGCCGTGAACTCCCTCCTCGCCCAGCACCCCGCGTACGTGGAGAGCCTGGCCAGGCTGCGGAGCATGGGCGTCCGGGTCAGCACAAGCGCACCGCACACCCCCAAGTCCGGTGACACCGCCGCCTTCCCGTGGGAGGAGGCCCTGGAACTGCTCGTCCAGCGACCGGATTCAGCCGCCCGATAGGGTAATGGCCGAATAAAAAGATCGCCAAGTACGCGCGCGTCGCCGCACGTCTCGGGAGGAAGCCATGGCAACCCGCCGCACGTCACTGCCCGGAGTGGGTGCTCAGTACGACTTCACGACCGAGACGGGACAGCACATCTCGGTCGTCGTCCACCACGACGGACGCCGGTTCATCGGGTTCTACGAACAGGACGATCCTGATGCGTGCCAGCTCTCCGTCCCGCTGACGACGACCGAGGCCACCGCCCTCGCGCACCTCATCGATCCGGCGCCCATCGACGCCGTACGGACCGAGGGCATCGACCTCGTCACCGAGCACATCCCGCTCGGGTCCCGCTCCCCGTACGGCGGGCGGCTGCTGGGGGAGACGCGGGCGCGGACGCGGACCGGGGCGTCCATCGTGGCGGTGCTGCGCACCCACAGCGCGCATCCGTCGCCGGAACCGGATTTTCGACTGGCCATTGGGGACACACTCGTCGCCGTCGGTACGCGTGAGGGCGTCGACGCGCTCTCCGAGATCATTGCGGAGGGCTGACCGTGCACGACACGACTGCACTGCTGGTGGAGCTGGGGGCCGTCATCCTCGGGCTGGGGCTCCTCGGACGGCTCGCCGGGCGAATAGGGCTCTCCCCCATCCCGCTCTACCTGCTGGCGGGTCTCGCGTTCGGGCACGGTGGACTGATCCCGCTCAAGGCCAGCGAGGAATTCACCATGGTGGGCGCCGAGATCGGCGTCATCCTGCTGCTTCTGCTGCTGGGCCTCGAATACAGCGCGTCCGAGCTGGTCACCAGTCTCAAGACGCAGTATCCGTCCGGCGCCGTGGACTTCGTGCTCAACGCGACGCCCGGTGCCGTCGCCGCCCTGATCCTCGGCTGGGGCCCCGTGGGAGCCGTCGCGCTCGCCGGTGTCACCTGGATCTCCTCGTCCGGGGTGATCGCCAAGGTGATGACCGACCTCGGCCGGCTCGGTAACCGCGAGACACCCGTCATCCTCGGCGTCCTCGTCATGGAGGACCTGGCGATGGCGGTGTATCTGCCGCTGCTCACCGCCATGCTCGCCGGGGTCAGCCTGGCCGGCGGCAGCCTCGCGCTCGTCATCGCGCTCGGGGCCGTGGGGCTCGTCCTCTACCTGGCGCTCCGCCACGGCCGCCTGATCAGCCGCGCGGTCTCCTCCGACAACCCGGAGATGCTGCTCCTGGTCGTCCTCGGCCTCACCGTCCTGGTCGCCGGTGTCGCCCAGCAGCTCCAGGTGTCCGCGGCCGTCGGCGCGTTCCTCGTCGGCATCGCGCTCTCCGGTGAGGTCGCCGAGGGCGCCCGCAAGCTGCTCACCCCGCTGCGGGACCTGTTCGCCGCCGTGTTCTTCGTCTTCTTCGGACTCTCCACGAACCCGGCCGACATCCCGCCGGTGCTGCTGCCCGCCGCCCTGCTGGCCATCATCACCACGTTCACCAAGATCGCCACCGGCTACTACGCCGCACGCCGCGCCGGAGTCGGCTCGCACGGTCGCTGGCGGGCGGGCGGCACCCTCGTGGCGCGCGGTGAGTTCTCCATCGTCATCGCCGGTCTGGCCGTGGCCACCGAGCCGCGCATCGGCCCCATCGCCACCGCGTACGTCCTGATCCTCGTCATCGTCGGCCCGCTCACCGCCCGGTGGACGCAGCCCATCGCCGCGAAGATCGAGGCCCGTCGCGGCGGCGGCAAGGACACGAGTGGCGCGGCGCAGGAGCCCGTCGCGAAGGCCGCCCCCGAACGGCGGCTCGGCACGCACGACGACCTCACCCCCGAACCGGCGGGCGAGAAGCACGAGTAGCTCGCGGGTCACCGCCGAGCCCCCGGACACACCTCGTGTCCGGGGGCTTCGTCGTTCGTCCGGGCTTCGTCGTTCGTCCGGGCATCCGATGCCGTCGATGCCGTTGCGCCCGGGCCGTTCGATTCCCCGACCCGAGAACATCCCGGCTGCTAATCTCTACACGTTTGTAGAGTTGATTCCGTCCCGGCTTCGCACCGCAACGTAGGGAGATGTCATGGCTCTGTGGGATCGCATCAAGGAATCCGCGTCGTCGATGCAGACGCAGTTGGAGGCGAAGAAGAACGAGCTGAAGTCGGGGTCGTTCCGCGACGCGAGCATGGCCATGTGCGCCCTGGTCGCCGCCGCCGACGGCTCCGTCGACCCGTCCGAACGCCAGCGCGTCGCCGCGCTCATCGCGTCCAACGACGTCCTGCGCAACTTCCCCGCCGACGACCTGCAGCGGCGCTTCAACGCGTACGTCGACCAGCTCACCGCCGACTTCGCCCTCGGCAAGGTCAGCGTGGTCCAGGAGATCGCCAAGGCGAAGAAGAAGCCCGCCGAGGCCCGGGCCGTGATCCAGATCGGCATCGTCATCGGCGGCGCCGACGGTGACTTCGACACGACCGAGCAGGCCGTCGTGCGCGAGGCGTGCTTCGCGCTGGAGCTGCCGCCGCACGAGTTCGACCTGTAGGCCGAGTCCGACCTGCGGCACGAGATCGCCCTGTGGCCGGAGTTCGACCTGCGGCACGAGTTCGGCCCTTGGCCGGAGTTCGAGCTGTAGCCGGAGTTCGGGCTGTAGGCGTGAACGCGAACCACCGGCCGGGGGCTTCACAGCTCCTTGGCCGGCCAGTCCAGCAGCCGGGCACCGATGACCGCCGTCTGCAGGCTGTAGCGGTGCATCGGGTCCGACGGGTCGGACCCGGTCAGCTGGTGGATGCGCTCCAGGCGGTACGTCAACGCCCGCACGCTCAAGGCCAGTCGGCGGGCGGTCTCGGCGGCGACGCACCCCGCGTCGAAGTAGACCGCCAGTGTGTTCAGCAGCGGTTCCGCGCCGCCCCTCGCCTTCTGGAGCGGGCCCAGCTCGCTGCGCACCAGATCGGCCATCGCCTGCCGGTCCCGGGTCAGCACCGGGTAGACCATGAGATCCGAGGCGTACAGCACGGGGTCGTCCATCCCCATCCGGTCCGCCAGGTCGAGGGCTTCGAGCGCCTCGTCGTACGAGTGGACGACTCCGCCGGGACCCTTGTGCGGGCGGCCGACCGCCACCTGCCCGCCGCCCGTCGCCACGTGCGCCTGCTTGGCGAAGTAGCGCAGGACGCCGGGCTGGCTGCCCGGGGCGATACAGACGATCCGGCCGTCCTTCGTCGTCAGCAGGATCTTGCGGCCGCTGAACCGCGTCAGCAGCGCCGCCTCCACACTGCGCGGCACCGCGTCCGTCTCCGTGTACGCCTCCGGGCCCGATGCCACCGCGACCGCGTGCGCCCGGGAAAGCCGCAGGCCGAAGCGGGTCGCCCGCTCCGCGAGCCGGACCAGATCGCTGCGCCCGTAGAGCAGGTCGTCGATGAACTCCCGGCGCGCCGCCTCCTCCCGCCGTACGGTGAGGCGCTGGGCCCGCTCGAAGCCCTCGGCGAAAGCGTCGACCGCCTGTTCCACCGCGGCCAGGACGGCGTCGGTCACGGCAGGGGAGTTTCCGGCAGCGGCCGATGGCCAGGCTTCACGGGTCTGCGCCAGATGCATCGTCACCAGGGCACGCAGCTGATGGCCCGCGTCCGCCGCCGCCCGTCCCAGCACACGGCGCTCCTCCAGCTCCAGACGCGTCAGGCGACGTCCGGTGAGGGCGACTTCGCGCAGGATGTGGGCATAGTCGCCCAGCATTTCCTCGGGAATCCTCGGCTCGGCCACGCACTCTCCTTCAGCCGTGCAACAGTCCTTTCATTTCCCCAACGCACACGGGGCGGTGCCGGTGCCCGGCATCAGCAAAGCGTAAAGATTGCCGGGATCCGGCAATGCGTGGCGTCGGTCCCGAATGACAGGATCAGGTCAGCAACAACGGGGGAGCACACGGGGGAGCACGGGGGAACGGGGAACGGGAGCCCCTCTCGACGCTCGGATCCCGAACCGTCCAGTCCACGGGGGGATCGAGGATGGGGCGGGAGAGCCGGCGACGGGGCTTCCTAGGGGGAACCGGCCCGGCCGCTGCGGCAGGTCACGACCACACCGCGGTAGCCGGGCCCCGCCGTCATCCTCGGCGCCGCCCCGGTGGTCGTCGTCTGCGGGAAGTGGAGCGGTACGCGTGCGACGCGCCGCTCGCGGAAAGGCTGTTGGGCCTCCTCGACGACCACGACGCGGGCGAGGCCCAGACGCTCACCACGGGGTCCGAGGCGAATCTCCGCAAGCCGGCCGCCCTGCGCGGCACACTCACCGCGGGGCAGGCGGAGCGGTGGGCGGCCGGGCGGTCCCGAACCGCCCTGCGAAGATCACCAACCCTCCACACCGATCGGGAGGACCGAGCCGGAAGGATCACGGCATGCTGGGTTTCGTGCCTCCACTTCCTCAGCAGCCGGGACGCCCGCCGTCGGCCGGCCACATGATCGTCTGCGGTGACGACGCCCTGGCGCGCCGGCTAGCCGTGGAGCTGCGCTTCGTCTACGGGGAACGGGTCACCCTGCTCCTGCCGCCGGGCCGGGACGCGAACAGCCCCGAGACGCCGCTGACCCAACGGGGCCGCGCCGCCGCCCTGTTCGGGCGGATGTCGGCGGCGATGAACCGCACGGCCAATGGCAACGGGACCGGAGGCGGGGGCAGTTCCGGCGACACCAACGCCGGGGTCGAGGCCGTCCGCATCATGGAGGCCCCCGAGCCCTCCGACGACATCCTGGAGGAGGCGGGCGTCGACCGGGCGGCCGCGCTCGCGCTCGTCTACGACGACGACGAGCGCAACATCCGCGCCGCTCTGACCGCCCGCCGCCTCAACCCCCGGCTGCGGCTGGTGATCCGGCTCTACAACCGCAAGCTCGGGCTCCATCTGGAGGAGCTGCTCGACCAGGCGGCGGCCGTCGCCATGCCCGGGATCGACCCGGCGTCGCTGGACGCCTCCACCACCGTCCTGTCCGACGCCGACACCGCGGCCCCGGCCCTCGCCGCCACCGCCCTGACCGGCAGCAGCAAGATCATCCAGGCCGAGGGGCTGCTCCTGCGCGCGGCCGAACGTCCGCCGCCGCGCCCCGGCGAGACCCTCGACCCGGGCCTGTGCACCCTCGCGCTGCTCTCCTCCACCACCAACAACCCGGCGGGGTCGGAGGGTTCGGACAGCAGCGGCGACGAGGCACCGCAACTACTCCCCGACGAGCAGACCGTCGCCGACGCGGCCGGACGCGGAACCGTCGTCCTGGAGACGGTCAGCCGGGCCGGCCCGGACCGCCCCGCGACCCGCATGGGCGGCAGGGGCGCGCCGCTCGCCCAGGTCTTCTCCCGCCGACTGCGCTGGTCGGCCCTCGGTGTCGCCGCCGCCGTGGTCGCCCTGGTGATCGCCTCGATCCTGACCACGAACGACAGCCTGCTGCACTCCGCCTATCTCACCCTGCTCGACCTGCTGGGCATGAACGACCCGGCGGCCGAGGACGCCCCGCCGGCCCGGCAGATCATCCAGCTCCTCTCCGGCGTCGCCGGGCTGCTCCTGCTCCCGCTGCTGATCGCCGCGGTCCTGGAGGCGTTCGGCACCCTGCGCACGGCCACCTCGCTGCGCCGCCCGCCCCGCGGCCTCTCCGGGCACGTGGTGCTGCTCGGGCTCGGCAAGATCGGTACGCGCGTCCTCGTACGCCTCCGCGAACTCGACATCCCCGTGGTCGTCGTGGAGGAGGACCCCGACGCGCGGGGCATCCCGCTGGCCCGCTCGATGCACGTGCCGACCGTCATCGGCGACGTCACCCAGGAAGGCGTCCTCGAAGCGGCCAAGATCCGCCGCGCCCACGCCCTCCTCGCGCTCACCAGCATCGACACGACGAACCTGGAAGCGGCGCTGTACGCCCGCTCGGTGAAACCGGACCTGAGGGTCGCGCTGCGGCTGTACGACGACGAGTTCGCCACCGCCGTCTACCGCACCCTGCGCACGGCGCACCCCGGGGCGCTGACCCGTTCCCGTTCGGTCTCCCATCTCGCCGCGCCGTCCTTCGCGGTCGCCATGATGGGCCGCCAGATTCTCGGCGCGGTTCCGGTCGAGCGCAAGGTCATGCTGTTCGCGGCCCTGGAGGTGGCAGGCCACCCGCAGTTGGAGGGCCATACGGTCGAGCAGGCGTTCCGGGCGGGCGCCTGGCGGGTCCTGGCCATCGACGCCACCCCGCCCGCCGACCGCAACCCGGACCTCGCCGCCCCGCCCCCGTACGACCCGGAGGGCGACGCGGCACCGCCGCCCTCCGGCCTGGTCTGGGACCTGCACCCCGGCTACGTCCTGCGCGCCCAGGACCGGGTGGTGATCGCCGCCACCCGCCGGGGCCTCGCGGAGCTGCTGCGGCGGCAGCGGTCGATGGTGCCGGGCCGGTAGGGCCCCGGGCCGGCGGGTGGGCGCCGCTCTCCGGGACCGGTTCGCGCGCCCGGCTACCGGAACGCGCCCATCGCCTCCCGCACCTCGTCCAGCGTGGCCTCCGCCAGGGCGTTCGCCCGCTCGTTGCCCGCGCGGAGCACCGACCGTACGTACGTGAGGTCCTTCGCGTACTCCGCCCGCCGGGCCCGGAACGGGGCCAGGTGGCTGTTGACCGCGTCGGTCACCGTCCGCTTGAGCGCGGCGGCTCCGCCGTCGCCGATCTCCGCCGCGACCTCGTGCGGGTCCCGCTCCAGGCAGAGGGCGGCCAGCAGCACCAGGGAGGAGACGTGGGGGCGGGCGTCGGGGTCGTAGGTGATGTGCCGGTCGGCGTCCGTGGTCGCGCCCTTGATCAGGCGGGCCGTCTCGTCGCCGGTGGCGCCGAGCGGAACGGAGTTGGCCCGGCTCTTGCTCATCTTCGTACCGTCCGTGCCGAGCAGCAGGGGCGCGGCGGAGAGCAGCATCTCCGGTTCCGGGAAGACGTCGCCGTACCGCTCGTTGAAGCGGCGGGCGATCGTCCGGGTGACTTCCAGGTGGGGCGCCTGGTCCCGGCCGACCGGGACCAGGTTTCCCTTGCAGGACAGGATGTCGGCGGCCTGGTGGACCGGGTAGGTGAGCATCAGCCCGCTGACCGTGGACTGCCGGGAGTGCGCGATCTCGTCCTTGACCGTGGGGTTCCGGTTCAGCTCCGCGACGGAGACGAGGCTAAGGAAGGGCAGCATGAGCTGGTTGAGCGCGGGGACGGCGCTGTGGGTGAAGACGGTGGACCGGGCGGGGTCGATGCCGAGGGCCAGGTAGTCCAGGAGCAGCCCGTCGGTGTACTCCCCCAGCCGCTCCGCGGTGTCCCGGTCGGTGATGACCTGGTAGTCGGGGATGAGGACGATGACGTCCACGCCGAGGTCCTGGAGGCGGACCCGGTTGCGCAGGGAGCCGAAGTAGTGGCCGAGGTGGAGGGCGCCGGTGGGGCGGTCCCCGGTGAGGACCCGGAAGCTGCCGGGGTCCCGGGCGATGCGGCTCTCCAGCCCGGCGCCGCGGGGCTCGGCGGGGGTGGCGGGGTCGGTGGGGGCTGCCGTGACGGTCTCGGCGGTGGTCATGGTGGTCTCTCCTCGCGTGGGTGGATGCGTGGAGGACGGCCCCGCCGGTGAGCGCCGCTGCGCTCCGTATCCGTGTCCGCGCCGTACGAGGGCAGCGAAAAGGGCCGTCCATGTCGAACGGCCCTGGTTCCGTGCAGATGCTGTGGCCGCTCCTATGAGGAGCGCCACCAGTTCCGGCACGGGACGGAGGTCATGGGCCGAGTGTAGCGGCCGAAGCCCTGACCCGGGGGGCGCGGAGGCGTGGGACAGGTGCCTGGAATAGGCGGGAGAGGGGTCTCGTTGTAGAGATGTAGTTCAACGTTCAACCAAATATCGGCCGAGGCTTCCGGACCATGGAATCGGGCCTCCGGCCGGGACTCAGGAAGGCGGACGCCATGCAGTTCGGGATCTTCACCGTCGGGGACGTCACGACCGACCCGACCACCGGCCGGACCCCCACCGAGAACGAGCGGATCAAGGCGACCCTGGCCATCGCGCAGAAGGCCGAGGAGGTCGGCCTGGACGTCTTCGCGACCGGCGAGCACCACAACCCGCCGTTCGTCCCGTCCTCCCCGACGACGACGCTCGGCTACATCGCCGCCCGCACCGAGAACCTGATCCTGTCCACGTCCACCACCCTGATCACCACCAACGACCCGGTGAAGATCGCCGAGGACTACGCCACCCTCCAGCACCTCGCGGACGGCCGCGTCGACCTGATGATGGGCCGGGGCAACACCGGGCCGGTCTACCCCTGGTTCGGCAAGGACATCCGCCAGGGCATCCCGATGGCCATCGAGAACTACGCCCTGCTGCACAAGCTGTGGCGCGAGGACGTCGTGGACTGGGAGGGCAAGTTCCGCACGCCGCTCCAGTCCTTCACCGCCACCCCGCGCCCGCTGGACGGCGTCCCGCCGTTCGTCTGGCACGGCTCCATCCGCTCCCCGGAGATCGCCGAGCAGGCCGCCTACTACGGCGACGGCTTCTTCCACAACAACATCTTCTGGCCCATGGAGCACACCAAGAAAATGGTGGATCTCTACCGGCGGCGTTACGCCCACTACGGGCACGGCACCGCCGACCAGGCCATCGTCGGGCTCGGCGGCCAGGTGTTCATGCGGAAGAACTCGCAGGACGCGGTACGGGAGTTCCGCCCGTACTTCGACAACGCGCCGGTCTACGGCCACGGCCCGTCCCTGGAGGACTTCACTCGCGAGACCCCGCTGACCGTGGGCTCCCCGCAGGAGGTCATCGAGCGGACGCTGACGTTCCGGGACGCGGTCGGCGACTACCAGCGCCAGCTGTTCCTGATGGACCACGCGGGGCTCCCGCTGAAGACGGTCCTGGAGCAGCTCGACATCCTCGGCGAGGAGGTCGTGCCGGTGCTGCGCAAGGAGTTCGCCAACCTGCGGCCGGCCGGTGTGCCGGAGTCCGCTCCCGTCCACCCGGCGGCCGCCGCCGCCCGCGCCTCTTGAAAGGAGGGCCGACCTCCATGTTCGCCACCACTCCCCTGCGCATCGTGGCCGTCTCGGCCGGGCTGAGCCAGCCGTCCTCCACCCGGCTGCTGGCCGACCGGCTGGCCGCCGCCGCCCGCGAGCGCCTCGCGGCCGAGCAGGACCGGAACGTCGAAGTCCAGGTCGTAGAGGTCCGCGACCTCGCCGTGGACATCGCCCACCACCTGCTCAGCGGCTTCCCCTCGGCCGCGCTGCGGGAGGCGATCGACGCCGTGACGGAGGCCGACGGGCTGATCGCCGTGACACCGGTGTTCACCGCCTCGTACAGCGGTCTGTTCAAGTCGTTCTTCGACCTGATCGACAACACCGCGCTGACCGGCAAGCCCGTCGTGATCGCCGCGACGGGCGGCACGGCCCGGCACTCCCTGGTCCTGGAGCACGCGCTGCGCCCGCTCTTCGCCTACCTGCGGGCCGTCACCGTGCCCACCTCCGTCTACGCGGCGTCGGAGGACTGGGGCTCCTCGGGCGACGAGTACACCGAGGGCCTGCCGTCCCGGATCCGCCGCGCGGGCGGCGAGCTCGCCTCGGCGGTCCTGGGCCGTACGGTCTCCGGGGCCTCGCGGACCCCGGGCCTGGACGACGGGGAGGACGCGGTCGTCCCCTTCGAGCAGCAGCTCGCGGACCTGCGGCTGGACTGAGGCCGGCGGGCTGGGGCCGCTAGCTGGGACCGGCGGGCTGGGGCCGGTGGACCGGATCTGTGGGGGCGGGTCAGTGCGACCCGCCCCACTTGTCCTATTTGACTACAGTGAGACCGGACGCTGAACCGAGCTGTACCGAACCGGGCTGTACCGAGCTGTACTGGACCGAGCTGGAGGCAGATATGGGCAGGATCGTTGTGGGTGTCGACGGCTCCGACTCCTCGATCAAGGCGCTGCACTGGGCCGTACGCCAGGCCGAGCTGACCGGCGCAACCGTGGAAGCCGTGAACAGCTGGGAGTACCCCGCCACCAGCTGGGCGTCGATGATGCCGGGCCTGCCGGAGGACTTCGACCCGCAGGCCCTGGCCACCGTCTCCCTCACCGAGGCGCTGGAGGAGGCCCTCGGCGCCGAGGGGGCCGCCGCGGTCAGCAAGGTCGTGGTGATCGGCAATCCGGCCCAGGCCCTGCTGGACCGCGCTCAGGGGGCCGACCTCCTCGTTGTCGGGGCCCGCGGCCACACCGGCATCAAGGCCACCCTGCTCGGCTCGGTCAGTCTCCATGTCACCCAGCACGCGCCGTGCCCGGTGACGGTCGTCCGCGACTGACGGGAAGGGCGGGAACGGCAGCCCGTCCGGCGGGAGAAACAAGGGGCCGTTGTCAGTGGGTGCTCCTATCGTGTGGGCATGACCCCTGCTCTCTTCGGGCGCGACCACCCCGCCGGCGTTCTCCGTGCGGAGATCGCCCGGGCCACGGACAGCCACGGCGGTCTCGTGCTGGTCACCGGCGAGGCCGGGATCGGCAAGAGCACCCTCGTCACCGACGCCGCGCACGAGGCCCGGCGGCGCGGGGCGCTGGTGGTCGGGGGTTCCTGCTGGGACTCGGACAACACCCCGGGTTACTGGCCCTGGGTCCAGATCCTGCGGGGCCTGCGCCGGTCCGCCACGGCGGCGGAATGGGCGGCGGCCCAGGAGGCGTCGGACGGCCGGCTCGCCGTGCTCCTCGGCGACCCGGTCAGGGCCGCCATGGGCGGTGCGGACGGCCCGGGTGCCGGCCCGCTCCCGGCCCCCGGGGCGGTCCCTGGGGCCGACAGGGGCCAGGGCGCCGACGGGGTGCAGAGCGGCGGGCCCGGCACGGAAGCGGACGGGGGGCCACCGGGCATCGGGGCGCCCGGGGACGGGTCGGCGGGGCACGGGTCGACGGGGGCGGGGGCGCCGGAGGGCGTCGAGGCCTTCGGGCTCTACGACGCGGTGACCACGGCCCTCGTCACGGTCTCCCAGAGCCGCCCGCTGGTGGTCGTCCTCGACGATCTGCACAGCTCCGACCCGGCCTCTCTGCGCCTGCTCGAATTCGCTGCCCAGCACGCCTGGTTCGAGCGGCTGCTGCTGATCGGCACGTACCGGGACGTCGAGGTCGAGGCCCCCGGGCACCCGCTCCAGCCGCTGATCCTGCCGCTGGTCTCGCGCGCCGCCGCGACCCTCACCCTCACGGGCCTCGGCCGGGACGAGGTGGGCGCGCTGATGACGGTGACGACGGGCCGCGAGCCCGCACCGCAGCTGATCGACGAGGTCCATCGGCGCACCGGCGGCAACCCCTTCTTCGTCGAGCAGACCGCCCGGCTCTGGCACAGCGGAAGCCCGGTCTCCACCATTCCGCCCGGCGTGCGGGAAGCGGTCCGGCAGCGGCTCGCCCTGCTGCCCGAGCCGGTCGTCTCGCTGCTGACCAGCGCGGCCCTGCTCGGCCGGGAGTTCCGTCGGCAGGTCCTGGCCGTCGTGCACGGCTCGCCGGTCCCCCAGGTGGACCGCCTGCTGGAATCGGCCGTCGTCGCCCGTGTCGTCGTTCCCCGCCCGTCCGGGCAGTACGCCTTCGCCCACGACCTGCTGCGCGAGACGCTGTACGCCTCGCTGGACGACGCCGAGGCCCGCGAACGCCATGCCGCCGCCGTGCGGGCCCTGGACACACACGGCGGCCTCGCCGACGCGGTGCCGCCCGGCACCCTCGCCCGGCACGCCCACCTCGCCGGCGGTGCGCTGGACCGCGACCGCCGGATCGACCTGCTGCTGGCAGCCGCCCGGAACGCCGCGGGACGCCTGGCCGACGAAGAAGCCGTCGGCCACTACCGGCGCGCCCTCGCGGTGGCGTCCGACGCGTCGGGCGCGGCGGGCCGGGGTCCGGACCTCCGGCGGGCCGCGCTGATCGGTCTCGACCTCGCCGGACAGCTCCGGCACGCGGGGGAGACGGCCGAGGCGCAGCGTCTGCTGGACCGGTCGGTCGCCCGGGCCCGGGAGCTGGACGATCCGGAGCTGCTGGCCCGGGTGGCGATGACCCTGCACCGCGAGGGGTCCCTGGGCGGCCACGGCATGTCCACGATGGGTCTCCTCGCCGAGGCACACCGCAGGATCACCGGCAAGGAGGGCCAGGAGAACCTCTCGGACGACCGGCTCGCCCAGGAGCTGGCCATCAACATCATGGCGCTGGCCCGGAGCGGCTCGGACGACGAGGCCCTCGCCTTCTCGCTCTGGGCGCGCCACGACTCCGTGTGGGGCCTCGGCTCGGCGGTGGAGCGGCTCGGGCTGACCGACGAGATGTCCGTCGTCGGCCGGCGCACCCGGCACCCGGACATGGAGCTGCACGCGGCGTCCATGCGCTGGGTGACGCTGCTGGAGCTGGGCGATCCGGCCTTCCTCGACCAGTTCCGGACGTTCGTCCGGCTGGCCGAGCTGACCGCGCTGCCCCGGTTCGCCCTGGGGGTCGCCGTCGACACCAGCCTGATCGCCTCCCTGCAGGGCCGGTTCGCCGAGGCCACCACCGCGCTGGAGGACGACGCACTCGACCCGGAGAACAACGACCACGCGGCCTTCGGCTTCATGGGGCACCACCTGCACTGGGCGGTGCACCTGCTCCAGGGCCAGTTCGCCGAGGCCGAGGCGACCCTCGACGAGCTTCCGGCCTCCGGGTATCCCTACCCCGGACTGCTGGAGGCGGTCACCGCGGTCGAGCAGGGCGACGCCACGCCCGCGCTGCGCCTGATCGCCGAGCACGCGGACCGCGCCGCTCCCTACCCGCGGGTGTTCATGCCGCTGTGGCTCCGGCTGCTGGCCCAGACGGCCGCGGTGACGGGCGACCCTCGGCTCATCGCCCGCGCGGAGGACGAGCTGACGCCCTACACGGGCCAGTGGGTCGTCTCGCTGTACGGGTGCGACATCGGCGGCCCCGTCGACCTCTGGCTCGGAATGCTCGCCGCCGCGCGCGACGACCAGGACGCGGCGGTGGCGGCGCTCACCGAGGCCGCCGCCTCCTCGGACCGCCTCGGCGCCCGCCCCTGGGCCGTACGCGCCCGGCTGTGCCTGGCCCGTTCTCTTCTCGCCCGCGCCGGTGCGGGCGGGGGCGGTGCGGGCTTCGGTGCCGGAGGGGCCAGTTCCGGTGACGCCGGGGAGGCTCGTCGGCTGCTCGGCGAAGTGGCCCGGGAGGCAAGCGAGTTGGCCCTGCACCACGTGGAGGCCGAGGCCACCGCCCTCCGCACGGTCCCGCCCACCGACACCACCGGCGCCACCACTGCCGCCGTCGACGCCTCCGCCGCCACCTCCGTCTCCCGGGCACAGGACCCGCTCGCGGCGCCGCACCGGAGCGCGGCCGGAAACCGGAGCGAAGGCGGGGACCAGAGCGAGGGCGGAGACCGGAGACCGGACGGGAACCGGAGCGCGGCCGGAGACCGGAGCGAGGGCGTGGCACCGGCCGGACCATCGCCCGGGGCTTCGCCCAGGACATCGGCCGGGGCACCGACCGGGGACCGGGCCGTGCCGGCCGCCGAGTTCCGGCGGAACGGGCCGGTGTGGCAGCTGCGTTGGGACGGGGTGACCGTGCACGTCCCGGACGCCAAGGGCCTGCGGGACCTGCACAGCCTGCTGGGCCTGCCCGGTGCCGACGTCCCGGCCGTCCAGCTCCTCGCACCCGAGGGCGGGGACCTCGTCGTCGCCGCCGGGCAGCTCGGCGGCGACCCGGTGCTCGACGAGGAGGCCAAGCGCCGCTACAAAGAACACCTGGCCCGGCTGGACGCCGAGATAGACCGAGCCGCCGCCCGGGACGACACCCGGCAGGTGGAGAAGTACGACCGGGAACGCCAGGCCCTCCTCGACGAGCTCCGCACCGCGGCGGGGCTCGGCGGCCGGACCCGCCGGCTCGGCGACCAGACCGAGCGGGCCCGTAAGACGGTCACCGCCCGGATCCGCGACACCCTGCGCAAGCTGGACACCCTGCACCCCGCACTGGCGGCCCATCTCAAGGCCTCCGTGACGACCGGGACCACCTGCGCCTACCGCCCCGAGCACTCCCCCGACTGGCGGCTCTGACCCACACCGCCCCGGGGCCCCGGAGTGCCCCGGCCCGACCCCTCGCCCCCCGGGCCTCAGGGAACAGCGCAGCCCGGCCGCACACCCCCGGCCGGGGACCGCCGCCTCCTCTCCCCGTGCCGCTGGGGCGTGTCCGGCGGATCACGGCCGGACAGGCCCCAGCGACAGGCCCTAGGCCTCGACGACCACGTCGGCCACGGCACACGCCACGTTGTCGGGCCCGCCCGCCTCGCGGGCCAGGCCCACCAGCCGGCGTACGGCCTCCTCAGGGGTGTCCGACGCGAAGACCGCCGCCCTCAGGTCCGCCTCGTCCACCACCGCCGACAGGCCGTCCGAGCAGAGCAGATAGCGGTCCCCCGCCGCCACCTCCTGCAAGCGGACGTCGGCGCGGCACGCCACGGCCACCCCGGCGGAGCGCGCCTCGCCGACCAGCGCCTTCAGCAGCAGTGCGGGGCCCGGGTGGGAAGCGGCCTCCTCCCGGCTCAGCGAACCGTCGTCGATCATCGACTGGACCAGGCTGTGGTCGTGCGTGATCCGGAACAGCTCCCCGCCCCGCAGCAGATAGGCCCGCGAGTCCCCGATGTGCACCAGCCCGAGCCGCGATCCGGTCCACAGCATCGCGGTGAGCGTGGTCCCCGAACCGTCCGGGGCCGCACAGGGTGCGACCGCGTCCCGGACCGCCCGAGCAGCGGAATCCGCCGTGTCCTCCAAGGCGTTCAGCAGCTCCGCGGCGGACAGCGCACCGTCCCGGGCGCCCCACGCGGAGGGCTTGAGCGCCTCGATCGCCGCAGCACTCGCCTCGGCCCCGCCCTCCCCGAAACCGTCGGCGACCGCCAGCAGCCGGGGCCCCGCGAACGCCGCGTCCTGGTTCGCCGTACGCACCGCGCCGATATCGGTCAGCGCGGCGCACCTGATCGCGAGCGGCACCGCCCCCGGGTCCCCCGTGTTCTCCGAGGTGCCTGTGTTCTCCGTGTTGTCCGGCATCCGCGACATGGTCCTGCCCTCCGCTGACAGATGGCCGACGAGGTACATCGCCAGATCGCGCCGGGCCGCCGTCTCGGCCTCCACCCGCGCCCAGTAGGCCCGGATCTCCACGGCCGCGGCACCCGCGTCGAGCGCCACGACCCGGCCGATCCGGCTCAGGGGCATGCCGATCCTGCGCAGCCACGCCACGAGCCGGGCCCCCTCCACCTGCGCCGGGTCGTAGTACCGGTAGCCGTTCACCGGGTCGACCAGGGCGGGTGGGAGCAGACCCAACTCGTCGTAGCGCCGGAGCGCCTTGGCGGAGAGCCGGGACAACCGGGCGAACTCCCCGATCGTCACCAGCTCCCCGCTCGCGGCGCCCACCGCGCGGCCTTCGCGTTCCACCCCGTACCTCCTCGTACCGGGCGACTTCCGCCCGGCCCCACCGATGCTGGGGCTGCCCCCGCGGGGAAGGTCAAGGATGCACGGGGCGGGCCCGGCCGCGGTCGATCACTTCCGGTTGTAGATCCGCATCGTCGCCGAGCCGAAGACCACCAGGAGCACCCCGGTCCAGCCGAGCGTCCAGGCGATCTCGGTGGCCGGCCAGTCGCCCGCCATCAAGTCACGCACCGCCGTGGCGAGGTGGGTGACCGGGCTGTTGTTCACGAAGGCCTGGAGCCAGCCCGGCATCGTGCTCGGGTCGACGAAGACATTGCTGAGGAACGTCAGCGGGAAGATCACCATCATGCTGACGCCCATCACCGACTTCTCGGACCGCAGCAGCAGCCCGAGCATCGTCCAGATCCAGGAGAACGCGAACGAGAACACGACCAGCAGCACGATGCCGGCCAGCACGCCGAGCACACCGCCGTCCGGACGGAAGCCGATGACCATGCCGACGGCGAGCATCACGAACGACGCCAGCAGATAGCGCAGGACGTCGCCGAGCAGATAGCCGACCATCGGAGCGGGCCGCCAGATCGGCAGCGTGCGGAACCGGTCGAAGACGCCCTTGGCGATATCCGTGTTCACCGCGATGCCCGTGTACATCGTGATCATCACGACGCTCATCACCATGATGCCGGGCAGCAGGAACTGGATGTACTCCTCCGTGGAGCCGGCCAGCGCCCCTCCGAAGAGGTACGTGTACATCAGGACCAGCATGATCGGGAAGGCCGTGACATCGAAGAGCTGTTCCGGCACATGCTTGATCTTCAGCATGGCGCGCCAGCCGAAGGTCACCGATGCCGACAGGGCGCTCGGCCTCGGCGGGCGCTCGTGGCCCACCAGCAGCGCCGAGAGGCGTTTCTTGTCCGGCGCGACGAGCGCGACGTCCTCCAGCTCCGTCTTGGCGGTCGCGGTGCTCATGCCGCCACTCCCTTCTTGTCCGTGAGTGCGAGGAAGACCTCGTCGAGGCTGGGCTGTCCCAGCGAGAAGTTGTCGACCGTGATGCCGCACCGGGCCAGCTCGGCCAGGGCACGCCCGGCCTGCTCCGCCGCGCCCTGTTCGGTGCTCTGCCCGTCGACCCGGGCGGTCAGCGCCACCGGGTCCGCGTCGAGCTGCACCGAAACGTCCAGCGCGAGGGCGAGCACCTTCTGGGCCTCGGCCCGCTGGCCGGCGTCGCGCAGCCGCAGATGGACGGTGCCGGCGCCGACGGAGGCCTTGAGCTCGCCCTTGGTGCCCTCGGCGATGACCCTGCCGTGGTCGATCACCGCGATACGGGAGGCCAGCTGGTCGGCCTCGTCCAGATACTGGGTGGTGAGCAGGACCGTGGTGCCGTGGTCGACGACCGCCCGCACGATGTCCCACACCTGGTTGCGGCTGCGGGGGTCGAGTCCGGTGGTCGGCTCGTCCAGGAACAGCACGTCCGGGGTGTTCAGGATGGAGGCGGCGATGTCGATGCGCCGCCGCATGCCTCCCGAGTAGTTCTTCACCTGCTTGCCCGCGGCGTCGCTCAGCCCGAACCCTTCGAGCAGTTGGGCCGCCCGGTCGCGGGACGCCGGCTTGGAGTGCCCGAGCAGCCGGCCGAGCAGGACCAGGTTCTCCACCCCGGTCAGGTCCTCGTCCACCGAGGCGTACTGCCCGGTCAGGCTGACCCGGCTGCGGACCGCGTCGGCGTCCTTCACGACGTCCTTGCCGAACACCCGCGCCGAGCCGCCGTCGGGGCGCAGCAGGGTCGCGAGCATGCGGACGGCGGTGGTCTTGCCCGCGCCGTTGGGTCCGAGGACGCCGTAGACGGTGCCGGTGGGGACCGCGAGGTCGATGCCGTCCACCGCGCGGTTGTCGCCGAAGACCTTCACCAGCCCCGTGGTCTCGATGGCCAGTTCAGTGCTCATGATCCATTCCTTGTGGGTCGTCGGTGGAAGTCTGTGGTCCGCGCCGTGCTCCGGCTGCTCATGAGACGTACGGGCGGACGGCGCGCGCCTCGCGCAGGGCCCAGCCCCACCAGCCGAGCTGGTCGAGCATCAGGCCGACGGACCGGTCCCGGCCGGTGTCGCCGGGGTGCCCCTCCAGCGGCTGCTGGAGGACGTCGAGCGCGACCCCGTTCCTCAGGGTCACCGTGTGCAGCTCGGTGAAGACCGAACGCAGCTGCTCCACGGCGTACAGCCCGGCGGAACCGTGTCCGTAGCTCACGAAGGCGACCGGCTTGGTCTGCCACTCCTCGTAGGCGAAGTCGATGGCCTGCTTCAGGGAGGCCGGGAACGAGCGGTTGTACTCCGGGGTGACCACGACGAAGGCCTCTGCCCTGGCGATCTCCCCGGTGAACTCCGTCATCTGGTCGGTCGCCCGCCCCGGGTAGTGCACCGGGAAGTCGAAATCGGCGAGGTCCAGCACAGCGAGGTCCAGCTCGCTCCGGTGCCGGGCCCGCTCCATGAACCAGCGGCCGACCGCGTCGCCGATACGGCCTTCGCGGGTGCTGCCGATGATCACCGCCACGCGCAGCGGAAGGCTGTTTTCCGCACCCCGGCCCTCGCCGGAGCTGTCGTCCGTCGTCATCGTTGACTCCTCCTCCCGCGACCCCCGTCGCCTCCCGGCCTCCCGGACCCGTCATGCCGGGTCCTCTGTCCGGGTCAGGCCGTTCCGCTCCCTCACCTCATGGGCGCCAGACGCGGGGGCGCGGCCGCCAGATTGAATCTGGCAGCCGCGCACACGGTCGGAGAAGCCCGGATGCCGAACGGGCTTCAGGTCTCCCGCGTGTAGAGGAAGTAGAACGACACGACGAGGACGCCCGCCCCGACGACCAGCCCCAGACCGGCCGACCGCAGCACGCTGGTATCGGTGAGGCTCACCAGGAAGCCGATCGCGCACGCGGTCAGCGCGCCGTACACGGCTGCCCGCAGCTCGCGCGGCAGGGAGCGCTGGACCCGGCCCACCGCGAAGCAGAGGGCCGCCAGAGCGACACCGGCGACGAGCCCGAGCAGAACCTGTCCGCCGGTGCTGGGACCGCCGTCGCGTCGGATGAACGCCGCGTAGAACCCGTAGATCACGCCGAGTACCAGAGGCAGTGCCCAGGCGAGCGGCGAGTGGTGACGGGTCCGCGCGTGGGCGCGGGTACCCCTTCGGCCGGGCATGGCTGCGTGTGTGGCCATCGCGGACAGCTCCTTCCGTCGCCCCCGTCGCAGGCCCCCGTTTCTCCAGAGCACACCCGACCGCGCCGCCCGGCAACTCGAATGGCCTACGGCCCGGAGCGGCCCGGCCCCGGACGGGATTGTCTGGGGGAGTGCGGACCTCTTCCTCGGCCACGTCCCCGGCTTCCTCGACCTCGGCGGTCGCGGTGGCCTTCTCGGCGGTCCTGCTCGTCCTGCTCGCCGTCCTCGTGCCGTTGAGCGCGCTCTCCGCCTGGGTCGACCTGGAGATCGACGACACCGACCGGTACGTCGCCGCCGTGTCGCCGCTCTCCTCCGACCCGGCGGTGCAGGCCACCGTGGCGGACCTGGTCACCGAGGAGGCGATGCGACAGATCGACCTCGGTCCGCTCCAGGACACGGTCCGGGAGTTCCTGCACGAGACCGTGCGGTCGTTCACCACCACCGAGGCCTTCCGCAACGCGTGGGACACCGCGAACCGGGCCGCTCACCAGGCGGTGACAGCCGCGCTGGACGGCGACAGCGGCCAGGCCGTCACGATCGATCTGGCCCCGGTGATCGAGCAGGTCAAACAGGACCTGGTACGCGACGGGGTGCCGTTCGCCGACCAGATCCCGGTCGAGCGGACGGAGATCACCGTGCTCGGCCCCGATCAGGCCGACGAGCTCAGGAACTCGTTCCACTGGCTCCGCGACTGCAGCATCTGGCCGGCCGTCGCCACGCTGGTGCTCATCGTCCTGGTGGTGGGCATCGCGACCGTCCGGCGCGGGCTGCGGGCCGGGTTGTGGGCCACCGCCATCGTGGGCGCCGGGTTCGTGCTGGGGGCGATCGTGCTGCGGGTGCTGGTCGCGGTCGGCCGCAGCCGGGTGCTGGACGAAGTGCCGGACAACGACCGGGACGCGGCCGCCGCCGTGGTGGACGCCCTGACCGCCTCGCTGCGGACCACGGTGTGGGTGGTGCTGGTGGTCGGCGCGGTCCTGCTCGTGGGGGCGGTGATGGCCAGGGTGCTGCTGGGGCGCAGGAAGGCGGGGCGGGGGTGACCGTGGAGACGTTTCACGTGAAACACCCGTGCGGACGTTTCACGTGAAACAACGGGACAGAACCCGCACGAGGGACCGCCGACCGGCTCAGGCCTCCGGCGGACGCCCCTGGAGGCGCTCCATCTCACGGCGGTCGCGCTTGGTCGGACGGCCCGTACCCCGGTCCCGTACCGGGACCTGGATCGCGAGCTCGCGCGGCGGCGGGGGCGGGCTGTTGTCGACGAAGCACTCGGCGGCCACCGGCGGGCCGACCCGCTTCTTCACGATCTTCGAGACGACGACCACCCGGTCCCGCCCCGCATGCCGGAGCCGTACCTCGTCACCGACGCGGACGCCCTGGGCGGGCTTGGCCCGCTCACCGCCGACCTTCACGTGCCCGGCCCGGCAGGCGGCGGCCGCCTGGGCACGGGTCTTCGTCAGCCGGACCGACCAGATCCACACGTCGACCCGGACGCTTCCTTCCGCCTGCGGCGCGTCACCGGAAACCATGGGTCCGACTCTAGTCCGGTGGACGCGCGGGGCGCCGTCCTTTACGTGCCGCACCTGCCGGGACGGCGCCCGCGACCGCCGTGTCGGGCCATCGGTCAGGAACCGAAGTCGCCGATCACTTCACTCATGTTGTAGCTGTACAGCTCCCGCTTGCAGCCGGCACAGGAGGAACTGGGGGCGTGCTCGCTGAGCGACCACAGCTGCGGGGCGAAACCGTCGCCGCGCCCGTGGGCCAGGTAGAGATCCTCGGGTCCGTACGACGACTGGAGGATCTTCGTGTTCCCCACGAGCTGGGTGGTCCCGTCGACCGTCGCCGGGGTGGCCTGGAGCAGACGGCCGTTGCTGTAGGCGTTGGAGCGGTGGAAGTACCACTTCCCGTCGTAGCGCATCACTCCCTGGATCTTGTGCCACAGCGTCTCACCGTTGAACGTGCCACTGGTCGGCAGACCGAAGGCGCCGTCCGCGGAGGCGGCGGTGCCCGGGCCGCCCTCGACGGCGGCGGCGATCGCGGACATCGGATACGTACCGACGCGTCCGTTGCTGGTGCCGCCGTTGTTCTTGTTGCAGTACTCGCCCAGGATCAGGTGGTCGGTGCCCGTTCGGTCCAGGGAGACGTACGAGGCCTTGGGACGGCCGGTGGCGTAGCACTGGTTCCCGGAGGAGTCACCGCCGTTCTTCGCCGTGGTGAAGTTCAGGGTGGCGACCTGCGGCATGACGTACCGGTAGCCGAAGGAGTACCAGACGTTGTTCTGCCGTCCGACCCGCTTCTTGTCCGTGACGTCGCTCTCCAGCCCGTCCGGCGTCGGGTCGTTCTTGGCGGCGTCGTTGTCCGGGTTGAGGTCCATGATCTTGCGGAGATCGAAGACCCTCATACCGTTGGCGGTGTCGGCGACGTACAGATAGTTGCCGTACCAGACCATGCCGCCCGCGTGGATGCCGTTCTGCGCCTTGCAGGAGGGAGTCGGGGTGCCGTTGCACTTTCCTTCGCTCGCGTGGAGCGCGTCGAAGGAGATGTTGTTCTTCGAGTTCACGTACGGCCAGGCCAGCAGGACATGGCGGTACTGCTGGGTGGCCTGGTTGAAGAAGCTGACCCGGACACCCTTCTCGTTGCAGGCGTCGGAGGCGGAAGCCTGGAGGCAGGCCTCACTGCCCGACGCCTGGTCGCTGCGCCCCGGGTTCTTGGCGTCGTACGAGGCGACCGCTATCGGCTCGGCGTTCGACGACCCCCAGTCCTCGTCCTCCTCGGCGTCGGAGACACCGGTGATGGCCTGGGGGATCCACTCGGTGGACGCGAGGTCGTCGTCAGCCCAGCAGATCCGGTGGCTGACCGTCAGATCGGGGCCGTAGATGGCGGTGCTGCCGCAGGCGTCGTCCCGGTCCGAGGGGCGGTTGGCCTGCTCCATCAGCGCGGTGAGGCCCTGCTTGGGCAGTGCGGCGTCCAGCTTGCCGACGAGCCCCGAGAGGGAATTGCCCGCAGCGAGCTTGAAGTCGGCCGCCCGGCCGGGGACCGGTGCGGCCTGCGCCCTTGGCGCCCGGAGCTCGGCGCTGCCGCCGGGTCCGACGAGGTCGTCCTGCTCGCCGGCGTGCTCGTCGTCGAACCCGTCGTCCGGCATGTCCTCGGCCGGGGCCGGATCGGCGGCTGCCCTGGCCGTGCTTCCCGCCGGTGCGGCTGCGGCGCCGGCCGTCGGCACGAGGCCGGTCAAGAGCGCTCCGGCCGTCAGGGCACAGGCCGTGAGGCGGTATCTGCGGGATGGGAGTCCCATGGGGTCCTTCCTGGTCAACGCGTGCGGTTTCCATGTGATCGGTGCCGCCGAGCACACATCAGCCGCACCAGCCGCACACCGTAGCCCGTCAACTCCTTTTCCTATGAATCTTTTTGACGGTGCACATCAGGCCCGCGCCGGATGGGCACGGGCCTGATGGTCGGTCGGCCCCATGGGAAGGGCGGCCGGGGTCACACTCCGATGTCGCGCCCGTCCTTGCGCCAGACGGCGACGACGGAGGGACGGACGATCTTGCCCGGCCCGTCGGGCCAGACGCTCGCCGGCTTCTCCACGGAGGCTCCGTCGATCTCGCCCGGATGCTGGACCGCGACCAGGACCCGGCGGTCCTGGATGACCGGGCCGCAGGTCTCGGCCCCGGCCGGGACGGTGAGGAACTGCTTCAGTTCACCGCGCCGGTCACCGTGGGTCGCCACGCCGAACAGTCCGTCGTGCGAGCCGAGCGCGTTGCCGTCCGTGGAGATCCACAGGTTGCCGTGAGCGTCGAACGCCACGTTGTCCGGGCAGGAGATGGGGCTGACGTTCTCCTTGGGGAAGCCGGAGAAGTACGTCGCCGGGTCGTCCGGGTCGCCCGCCACGAGGAACAGCCGCCAGGCGAAGCCGTCGCTCGTCGGGTCGTCCCAGTTCTCCGCGAGCTCCAGGATCTGCCCGTGCTTGTTGGCGTTGCGCGGGTTCGCCTCGTCCGCGCCGGGCTTGCCCTCCTTGCCGCGGTCCGAGTTGTTGGTGAGCGCCACATAGACCCGGCCGGTGCGCGGCGAGGGCTCGACGTCCTCGGGGCGGTCCATCTTGGTCGCGCCGACCTTGTCACCGGCGAGGCGCGTGTAGACGTACACCTCCTCGGCGGTCATGCCCGGGACGTGCGAGGTGGTGCCGGTGGCCAGCGGAATCCAGACGCCGCTGCCGTCGAACTCTCCGTCGTTGGGGAGCTTTCCGGTGCCGTCGATCTCGCTGACCGGCGAGTCGCCGGTCAGCTTGGCGACGTACAGCGTGCCCTCGTCCAGCAGCGTCAGGTTGTGCTCGCGGGCGGCACGCGAGTTCCCCTTCTTCATCCGCTTGCTGGAGACGAACTTGTAGAGGTAGTCGAACTTCTCGTCGTCGCCCATGTAGACGACCGGGCGGCCGTCGGAGGTGAGCCGGGGCTGCGCGGCCTCGTGCTTGAACCGGCCCAGCGCGGTCCGCTTGCGCGGGGTGGAGTCCGGGTCGTAGGGGTCGAGTTCGACGACCCAGCCGAAGCGGTTGGCCTCGTTGGGCTCCTTCGCCAGGTCGAACCGCCGGTCGAACCGCTCCCACTTGCGCTCGGAGCCGGTCGTGCCGATCCCGTACCGCTTGTGCATGGCGGTGGTGCCGTTGGCGAAGTACTGGTTGAAGTTCTCCTCGCCGTGCAGCGTGGTGCCCCACGGAGTGGTGCCGCCCGCGCAGTTGTTGAGGGTGCCGAGCACCTTGCGGCCGGTGCGGTCGGCGGACGTGCGCAGCAGGGTGCTCCCCGCCGCCGGGCCCGTCATACGGAACTCGCTGGTCGCGGTCAGCCGGCGGTTCAGCGGGTGCCGGCTGACCGGCCCGAGCTTGCCGGTGCGGTGCTCCTCCTGGACGACGACCACGGAGAGTCCGTGCGCCGCCCAGGCGATCTCCACCTGTTCCCGGGTCGGGTTGGCCGGATCGTAACCGCGGAACATGAGGATCTCGTCCGTGTACTCATGGTTGGCGACCATGACCTGCCGGCCGCGCTCGCCGCGCAGCGGGAGCAGGGAGAGGAAGTCGTTGTTGTAGCCGAACTGGCCGGCCTGCGCCTTCGCCGTCTGCTTGTCCGGGTCGAAGGCGGGCGCGCCGCGCAGGATCGGCTCGCCCCAGCGGATCACCACGTTCTGGGCGTATCCGTCGGGGATCGTGACCTTGTCGTCCTTGTTGGGCGCGACCGGCGAGAACCGCAGGCCACGCGCACCGGAGGGGCCCGGTTTGTGGGGACGGCCCGGTTTGCCGCCGTGCCCGGCGAGCGCGGCGGCCTCGGCCTGCGGGACGCTCGGGCCGGTCAGGGCGGCGGTCCCGGCGGCGGTGGCGACGGTCACCACGGCGGCGGCGCGCATCATCGAGCGGCGCGACACGGCACCGGCGATGATGTCGCCGGCGTACTCGTTGTCGCTGTTGTTGGGAGTCTCCTTGAAGCAGGCGTCCCCGCAGCGGAAGCGGCAGGTCAGCGCGGAACGCCCACCGGGATGCGAGCTGATGAACGGCAGCAGGTTGCGCACGTGGATTCCCTCCGTCTGGTCTCGTGCGTGACGGTAGGTGCGCCTCCACGCGGTCCGTGGGACTTCCGGTGAACGGCGGGTGAAGTCCGGGTCACCGCTGTTCCCTTGAGGTCCTGTAGTGGACTCGGTCGTGGACACGGCGGCGGACTCGGTCCGGGAACGGTTTCGGCTCGGTTGACGCAGGGGTGGGCCGCACCGGCGAACGGCCGGATCCGGCCGCTAACCTTACGTATCCGTCCTGGCCAGGGATGAATTCGCCCAGGTCGGACATTCCCCGCACCCAACTCATGCGAAAGGCCTCGCCCATGGGCATTCGGAGCTTGCTGCGTAAGGTGTTCGGCCGCACGGAGCAGGACGAGCCGACCACGGCCACCGTCCCGCCCCAGGCCGAGCGCGTTCAGCCCAAGGAGACGGAGTCGGAGACCACTTCGGCGGCCGAGCCCGCGGCGGAGCCGAAGGCGTCGATCCCGGCCCCGGCCTCGCCCTTGTCCCCTGTCACGTCCTCCGCCGACACGCCGTCCACGGACTCCGGCGACTCCACGGAGCGTGACGGTTCGAAGGCCACCGACCTGGTGGCGGAGGCCTTCGACAAGGCCTCCGCCACCGCCAAGCCGTCGCCGACCGTCCCCGCGCAGGCGTCGGCCCCGGAGGAGACCCCGAAGGCGGAGAAGCCCGCGGAGCCGCAGCCGGGGCCGGTAGCCGTCGAAGAGCCGGGGGCCGCCGAGAGGTCCGTGGCCGCCGAGGAGCGCGTGGTCGCCGAGGAGCCCGTGGTGGCCCTGGAGCCGATCACGATCGACCTCGACCTCGACGAGAACCCGGAGCCGGAGACCAAGGTCGAGCCGGAGCCGGAGCTGGAGCCGGAACCGGCAGCGCAGGCCGCACCGGCCGCGGCTCAGGCCCCGGAAGCGGCTCCCGAGACGGCTCCCGAAACCGCTCCCGAGGCACCTCAGGCCATCTCCGAGACCCCCGCGACCACTGATGCCCCCAAGGCCCCCGAAGCCTCAGCGGCACCGGCGGCACCGGCGGTCACAGAGACGCCGATCGTCGCGGACGAGAGCCCGGCCGTCGCGGAAGAGACCCCGGTGGCCGCCACCGCACCGGAGCCGGCCGCTGCCGAAGAAGCCCCGGCGGCCGTCTCCGCTTCGGAGCCCGCCCCCGGCAAGCCCGCCACCAGCCTCGCGCGGGTCAAGTCGCAGGCTCCCCAGCTGATCGCCCCGTACAAGGCGGCGCAGGCGGCGCTCAAGGCGCAGGGGCTGACCGGGCTCCGCGCCCGCGTCTACCTGGTGCTCGACCGCTCGGGCTCGATGCGGCCGTTCTACCGGGACGGCAGCGCCCAGCACCTGGGCGACCGGACGCTCGCGCTCGCCGCGCACCTGGACGAGGACGCGACCGTGCCGGTCGTCTTCTTCTCGACCGACATCGACGGCACCGGCTCCATCGCGCTCTCCGGCCACGAGGGCCGCGTCGACGAGCTGCACGCGGGCCTCGGCCGGCTGGGCCGGACGCACTACCACCGCGCGGTCGAGGAGATCGTCGCGCACTACGAGAAGTCGGAGGCCACCGGTCCGGCTCTCGTGATCTTCCAGACGGACGGCCCGCCGGACGCCAAGCAGGCCGCCCGGCAGGCCCTCATGGAGGCGGCGCGGCTGCCGCTGTTCTTCCAGTTCGTCGCCTTCGGCGAGCAGGACGCGAAGGGCTTCGACTTCCTGCGGAAGCTCGGCGCCCCGAACGCCGGCTTCTTCCACGCCGGCCCGGCGCCCCGCGAGATCGCGGACGCCGAGCTCTACCGGGAGATCCTCGCCGGGCTGCCCGCCTGGACCGCCGCGCGCGCGGCCGGCGCCGAGGCCTGATCGACCGGCAGCCGTACGGTCACGGCCAGCCCCCCGCCCGCGGGGCCCCGGCTCGCCGTGACCCTTACGCCCTGGGCCACCCCGATCGACCCGACGATCGAAAGACCGAG